>PLYZ01000046.1 GCA_003151935.1 Candidatus Dormiibacterota bacterium
AGGACGACCAGATCGTGGTCCTCGGGACGCTGCCCGAGCTCAAGGTCGGGTCGACGCCCGAAGAGAAGGAGGGCGCCGCGGCCGGCCGCATCGCGCGCTTCCGGGAGGAGACCCGCGGAGAGCGGATCGGAATCGCCCAGGAGGCCGAGGAGCGCTTCCACAAGTACGTCACCTGGGGCGCGAAGCTTGGTGGCGTGACCAAGCGATTCAACCCGGGCGGCGGCGGCGGCGGTTCGAGCGCCGACCGGCGGGTGATGATCGCGCGAATGTGGCGGCGCCGGCATGGGAAGCACGCCCGGCAGGCGGAGTCGCAGCAGACGCAGTCGCAGGTTTTTTAGCGCTCGCTCACCGCGGAGTAGATGCTCCCAAGGTGGCGGCTCGGGATCGTTCGTAGGAGTCGCGTCCCCACGAACCCCGCCTGAGCCGCCATCCTTTCCCACTTCGGGTACGAGAACGGATGCGGCACCCACGGGTTGCCCCGGTCGGTTCCATACTCGACGACGATCAGCTTTCCTCCCGGGCGAAGCATTTTTCGCACCAACTCCAGCACATGCGCCTTGTCCCGCACGAAATGAAGCGAGTTGGCCATCACGATGCCGTTCAGGTTCGAAAGACCCAGCTCGCGTGTGAAGTCCCCCACCTTGGTCTCGACCACTAGACCGGGGAAACTCTCGCTCTCCAGATTCCGCAGTGCACCACCGTCGCGATCGACCGCGGTGATGTGCGCACCAGGCCCGAGCAGGTCCGCCAGCGCGCGAGTGAACGCACCTTCGCCGGCGCCAAGATCGGCCCAACGTCCGCCATGTTCGGTGACCCCGCCCTCGATGAGGCCAACCAGGTCGGCGTGATTCACCTGGTTCTGGCGACCGCCTCGCGGACCGCCGGCACTATGTCGGACGCGAACCAGCGAAGCGCTTCCGGGTCCTCGAGGCCACCGATGACAAAAGTGTCCATGCCGTTCTCAACCGTCAGGGAGGTGAGCTGCTCCGAAGAAATGTCGGCGCCGGCGTTGAGGACGCGGCGGATCGAGCGCGGATCGCGGCCGGCCGCGGCGGCCGCCTCATCGATGCGCCGGTTCCCCTCGAGCAGGTCCGCCGGTTGTACATATCCGAGCGACGGCACCCAGCCGTCCGCAGCCCGCCCCACCAGGGACAGCATCCGGGGCTTGTAAGCGCCGAGCCAGATTCCAATCGGATGCGCCGGCGCGGGACCGGTGTGGACGCCGGCCAGCTGGTAATACTTCCCTTCGAAGCGAACTCCTCGCTCGCCGCTCCACATGAGCCGGATGACCTGGATCGCCTCCTCGAGCGCCTCTACGGATTCGCCGCGCGTCCGCATCGGGCCGCCGATTGCCTTGATCGCGTCGAAGCTCCCGCCCGCGCCGAGCCCGAGCTCAACGCGACCACGGCTGAGCAGGTCGAGCGAAGCAGCGGCTTTGGCGAGGATCGCCGGCGGGCGGAGCGGGAGGTTGGCGACGTCAGGGAAGACCTGGATCCTGCTGGTCCGCATCGCCATCGCTGTGAGCAGCGTCCAGGTGTCCAGGAACCGGCTCTGGTAGGGATGGTCCTGTACGCCGACCAGGTCGAAACCCAGCTCGTCGGCCAGCTCCGCGAGCGCGAGGGAATGCTCGGGCCGTGTGGCGGCGGGCGTGACGAACACTCCGAACTTGACCGGGTGCCCGTAATCCATGTCCTCTAGAAAGGGAGAGCGGGCGGTGCTATTTCCCTTTGCGATGGAACAGCAGGCGCCAGATCAGCAGCAGGATCAGGGCGCCGGCGAACGCGATCACGATCTGGCCGAAGATGCCGAACCCAATCGAGATGTTGAGCAGGCCCGCCAGCCAGCCGCCGAAGATGGCGCCAAGGATGCCGATCACGATGTCCCAGAACCAACCACGACCCTTGCCGGTGACCACGCGGCTCGCCAGGAAGCCCGCGATCAATCCGACGAGGATGAAGATCAGGATGTTTCCCACTGGCCTATTTAATCCGACTTGCCAAGATTCCTTGCTTCAAAGCACAATGAGGTGAAATGACAACCGAGCAGTACCACGAACCGCCGGACGAGCTGAGCCAGGAGAACAGGACCTTTGCGCGCGTCGTCGCATCTCTGCAGGAGGAGGCGGAGGCGATCGGTTGGTACGAACAGCGAATCTCGCTCGAGCGCGATGCCCAGGCCAAGGCGATCATGAGCGACGCGCAGCAGGAGGAGTTCAAGCACTTCGCCATGGCGCTGGAGTTCCTCTCCCGGCGCAAGCCGAAATGGCGCGCCGTGCTGAAGGAAGTGCTGTTTCAGGAAGGCGACATCGTCGAGCACGGAGAAGAAGGCGAAGAGGCCGAGAAGAAGGCTTAGCGATCAAGGAGGAGCGGTGATGCGGGTGGCAATCCTCGGGACCGGAAAGATGGGCGGCGCAATCGCGCAGAGACTCAACGCGGAGGGCCACAAGCTCACGCTCTGGAACCGGACGCGCAAGCGCGCCGAGGCCCTCGGCGTCGGTCATATCGCCGCCACGCCGGGCGAAGCGGTCGAGAACGCCGAGGTCGTGATCTCGATCCTCACCGACGCCGACGCGATTCGTGCTGCATACCTGGGACAAGGAGGCGCGGCGAGCGCGGCGCGGAACCAGGTGTTCGTCGAGATGAGCACCGCGGGCCCGGACGTGATCAAGGAGCTGCAGCCGGCGATCGAGCGGGTGGGCGCAAAGTTCGTGGAGTGCCCCGTGCTCGGGAGTATCTCGGCCGTGGAAACAGGTAAGGGGCTTCTGTTCGCTGCGGGCGATGATGCAGCCCTGGAGCGTGCTCGTCCGGTCCTGGAGGCGCTCGGCGAAGTTCGGCGGATACAGGACCCCGTGAGCGCGGCGAAGTTGAAGCTCATCGCCAACACGATTTTGATGGGTGTCAGCGCCCTCGCGGCGGAGGTGTTGGCGGCGAGCGCCGCGTTGGGAGTCGACACGGAGGACGTGTTCTGGGTGTTGACGCGATTCGCGCCCGCTCTTGGCGTGCGACGTGCCGGTTACGTCGAGCATCGGTACGAGCCGGTCACGTTCGCGCTGCGCGATGCCGCGAAGGACCTGCGTCTGGCAGCCGAGCTCTTCGAGCGAGCGGGAGCTGCCACGCCACTGACCGTAAAGACGAAAGAGCTGTTCGAGAAGGCGGCGGAAACCGCAGGCGAGCTGGACCTGTCGGCGATTTCGATGCTGTACGAGAAAGGCTCCGCGAAACGCAGCTAGACGGCCTCGACGATCTCCCGGACCGATTCGATCTCGTCCTGGCTCACCGTATGACCCATTCCAGGGTAGAGGCGCATGGTCACCTTCGCACCCATCCGCTTCAGGACCTCGGCGGCTTCGACGACGCGGTCCTTCCGAATGTGGGGATCCACATCACTGCAACCGAGGAAAGCCGGTGTGCCTTCGAAGTCACCCGGATAGTCCCGCGGCGTGCCGTCGGGTCCAATCAGGCCGCCGCTTAGGCCAACCACTCCACCGTACCGGCGGGCGTGGCGTGCGGCGAACTCCAGCGTGAGGCAGGCTCCCTGCGAGAAGCCGAGCAGGATCACGCGCTCCGCGGGAACCGTCTCCTCAACCCTCGCGAGCAGCGTTTCCAGGACCTCGAGCGCCGAGCTCAGGTATGGCTCGTTCGTCTCGATGGAAGCGGTGAATGGATTCGGGTACCAGGCATTGCCGGACGCTTGCGGTGCGAGGTATGCGAAGCCAGGGTGCATCACCTCTGCGGCGATGGTCATGATGTCCTGGGCGGTGGCGCCGCGGCCGTGAGCCAGGATCATCGCCGCACGTGCTTTGCCGAGCTTTTCGCCCGCCTCGAGCACAGGCATCGTCTTGTGTGGCGAGATCACCTTATTCTTAGTATGACCACGCCGTGAAAGGGCTCTTCACATACTCGAATCCGCGAGTCATCCACTGGGGCGCCGGATCTGTCTCAGCGCTGGGACCAGAGCTCGAACGCTTCAAGGCCCGCCGCATAGTCCTCATCACCACGCGATCGCTGGTGGCTGAAGAGCGTCTCATCAGCGTCGTGCAGCGCGCGCTAGGAGATGCTCGTGTTGCGATGACGGCGGTCATCGGCCAGCACGCTCCCATGGCGCAGGTCGATGCCGCAATTCATCAAGCCGCGGAGGCGGAGGTCGACGGAGTGGTGAGCTTCGGAGGCGGCAGCCCGATCGATGGGGCCAAGATGCTCGCCGTCAAGCTCGCCGATCGCGACGGCCATGCCGCGCGCGGTCTCCCCCACATCGCCGTGCCGACGACCCTCTCGGCCGCCGAGCTCGCAGCCGGCGCCGGGTACACGGACGATGCAGGAAACAAAGCGGGCATGCGCGACGCGCGGCTCTTGCCCGACGCGGTCGTCTACGACGCCGACCTCACCCTCGCGACGCCGATTGATCTGTGGCTGTCGACCGGGATCAGGGCGCTGGACCATGCGGTGGAGGGATTCCTCGCCGAGGGCACCCACGCGTTCAACGACGTCATGGCCCTCGATGCGATTCGGCGCCTGTTCGACTCGCTACCCAGAGCGAAGGCAGCCCCGGGCGACATAAGCGTGCGGACCGAGAACCAGCTCGCGGCGTGGTTTTCCTTCACGCTCCCGGCGCAGTCGGCGGGCGGCCTGAGCCACGTGATGGGAAAGCAGATCGGGGCGCGGTACGGAATCCCGCACGGAGTGACGTCATGCCTGCTGCTTCCTCATGTCATCCGCTATTTCCAGGGACGCATGCCTGACCGTATCGCGTTGCTGAGTGCAGCTACCGGACATGACCCGGCCGCACGGGTGCAAGGATTGATCGAGTCGCTGGAATTGCCCCAGCACATCGCTGCGTTCGGCATCGGCGAGCCCGAGCTGCGCATAGCCGCGGGCGAGCTGGCGGGCAAGTACCCGGCCGGTGACCTGCTGGAGATCTACATGGCCGCACTGTAGGTCACGACAGCCAAACGAGGGCCAGCGCTACGGCCGCCGGGAGCGATTGGATAAGCGCGATCCGCCGGCTGACGGTCGCTGCTCCATACAGGCCGGCGATGATGACGCACGCCAGGAAAAATGTCAGTATGGCGCGGCCGGGAACGACTCCATAAGCGATCAGGCCCCAGAGGAGGCCGGCGCCAAGAACCCGTTGTACAGGCCCTGATTGGAAGCGAGCACCGCGGACGAATCCGCCGCCCCCTGCGTCATGTGGAAGGTGCGAAGCCCAAACGGTCGGCGCCACAAGAACATCTCGAGCACCAAGAAGCCGGCGTGCAGCGCCGCGACGATCACGACGAAGACGGCTGCAAGAACGGTCATCGCGCCCTCGATCTCACCACGTGGACGGTGGGGGATTTCGGCAGGTTAGTGGCGTTTCGGATGTGAAGTGCGGAGAAACCTGCCGTCAGGGACGCCAACGGCAAGGTGGGCGGCGTTTACGAGAGCCGGGTTGGTCCCCGCGGCCGGCCTAACCTCGATCCACCGGTAGCCGGCTATCACCTCGCTGGCGAAGACCAGGGCTGGTATGAAGCCGGACGGCCCGAAGGCCTTGTCGGCTGGGATCGCCACGCTGCCGATCCAGAGCCGGCTCAACCCCTCGTCGTGTGCGCGCTTCCTGATTCCCGCGAGGAGCGCAAGCAAGACTCCCCTACGCCGAAGATGGGCGAGCGTGAAGCAGTTCCAGACATAGCCCTCACCGTCGCGGGGCGTGATCACGAGCTCGAGCTCGCCGATCCACTCGGGTCGTGTCGACAGCCATCCGTATCCCGCGAGCTCATCACCAAGCCACGCCCCGAAGCACCGGCAGCCTCTCGCCATACGAGCGCCGACCAGATCCCCTTCCGCGCCCATGGCCTCGGCGATCAGGGGAGCTGTGGTCGAATCGACCTCTCTCACATCGACGGCTGAGCCGGCCTGGGTCGCCCCACCGGCGCTTCGCGCCACCTCCCCCCCACCCGGCGCTGATGCGCCGGCCTCCCCGGCGGACGGAGAGGTGAAAGGCGGCGGCCCCGATACGCCGAGGTCCGCCGCCCAGAGAGTGCTTCGGATCAGATGGAGAAGTGCAGGTGGCGCACCTTCTCGATCACGTCCGGGTCGCCGGTAGCCGAGCCGCCCGGGTACCGGCCGAAGAACGTGAGGACAAGGTCCTGCGGCGAGTCGTAGTGGAACAGCGCGTCGCAGCCGTCGAAGTTGCCTGTCTCAGGCTCCGGCGTCCACTTGCCGTCCTTGACGGTCACGCGCCACTTGCCGCCCCACGGGCCGGCGACGTCAATCCCGTAAGTGGTGTCAACACCCGCCGCCGACTTGGGGTCGACCTGGTACTGCCAGAAGACGAATGCGAAGGGCAGGATCAGGCCCGCCGTCGCCTCGTCGATCGTCGCCAGCTTGTTACCGAGGCCGTACTCGATGTCGTATGGGTGAACGCCGTAGTCCATGATCTGGAACGTCCCGTAGAAGCCCGCGGGCACCGGTCCCGAGTACGGGTGCGAGACCATGAAGCTCGTCCACTCTTCCGGCGTGAGCGCTTCCAGGATGGAGTCGAACTTCTCCGCGTCCTTCTTGAACCGGGCAAGCGCCTCCTCGCGTGACAGCTTGCGGAAGTCCTTCGCGTGGTCGTCGAGCGTCACGGCCATCACGTTCAGGCCCGCCGGGGTGGGTGTTCCACCCTTCTTGGCTGCGTCCCAGTTCGCCATATAGCCTTCGAGGACGTCGATCATGTGACCAACCAGGTCGCGCGTCTCCCACTCGGTGCATCGGGTCTGAACATTCCAGTTCTTCGGATCGGAAACCAAACGGATGAAGTTCGCGCGGTCTCTGCGCATGACGCTCATGACCGTGTCCTTGCCCTCCGCCGACATCGGATTGACCGGTGCAATCACTGCCGTGCTCATCAGATCATTCCCCTCCCAGAGGCGAAATTGCGACCACGCTCGGAACCTTGCTTGTCAGTGCCCCGCGCCAGTCGTCGCCGTGGTCGGTACGACGATGGGCGGTAGGGTTTCATCCAGGGTTTCGCGCCGCACGTTGAACCAGGGCGGCAGGCTGAGCGTCGAACCCAGGGTCTCGAGAGGTTCGTCCACCGTGAAGCCGGGCCCATCGGTTGCGATCTCAAACAGCACTCCACCCGGCTCCCGGAAGTAGATCGACTTGAAGTAGTAGCGCTCGATCACCGGCGTCACGTTACGCCCCGCCTTGACCAGCACCTCGCGCCATTGCGCTTGATGGGCGGCGTCGGCGGCCCTCCATGCGACATGGTGCACCGTGCCGATCGACTCCTCGCCTTCGGGCCCCTCGGGTGCCTCGACCACGTCGAGGATCGAATGCTGCCCGCCCTGACCCGTCTCGAATCGGGTGCGGCGTCCCTCCTGGCCCGCCTTGCGAAAGCCCATCGTCTTGACCAGCAGATCGATCGTCGCGGCGGCCTCCGCCAACGTCACAGTCACCGAATGAAAGCCGCGAATCGCGTGCTCTCCATCCACCGGGCCATCCGGCCAGGGCACCGATTGAAAGCCCGGAGAAACGTCGCCGACCAGCTCCAGCTCGATACCGTCGGGGTCGGAGAGGACAAGCGCCTCGGTGCCGAACCGGCTCGTCGAGCTTGACTGCACACCGAGCTTGCGGAGGCGGCTGTTCCAGAATTCAAGCGAATCGCGCGGCACCGCGAACGAGACGGTGGTGACCTGCCCACCTCCCGCCCGGCGCTTGGGCCAAGCGGGCCAGCCGAAGAAGGTCGTCGCCGTGCCAGGAGAACCTTTGTAGTCGCCGAAATAGATGTGATAAGTGTCCGGAACGTCCTGGTTGATGCTCTTCTTGACGAAGCGCAGGCCGAGCACACTGACGTAGAAGTCGACGCATTTCTGAACGTCGCCGGTGATCGAGGTCACGTGGTGAATGCCGGGCAGGCTGGCAGGCATCAGAGTTTGAGTTTAGTCCGTGCCAGGACGGAGATGACTCGAGGATTCGTCCTCGGTTCGCGCCCAGATCTCGGAAGCAAGAGGCTCCTCCGTCTCCTCCTGGATATGCGCCACCAGGCCAATGGCCCGCGCCATCACGGCGAGTCCTCGGCACACCCGCCAGGGGATCTCCAGCTCGCTTGCGATGGCGCCGATGGCGCCGGTCGCGTTGACGGGCAGCTCCCGGCCGTGGGTGCGTGTCGCCTCTTCCCCGACAAGCTTCATCAGCGCCACATACCGGCCCGACAGACCGTTCTCGGCCGCAAGCGCGAACAGCTTGGGCGTGCGAGGGTCGACGGGCTTGTGCACCGGGTGTCCGAGGCCGGCGATGGGCTGCTTCCTTTCTTTATGCGCCTTGACGATTCCGCCGGCGAGCGCACGTAGGTCAGCTTCTTGCCCGGCTTCACGCAGAGCGTCCTGCAGCATGCGGGCCGCGGCTTCAGCCGATCCACCGAATCGATCGCCCAGCCCCAACAATCCGGCGGCCACGGCGCCCTGCAAAGACTCGGGTGCGCCGAAATACGTGAGCCGCGCCACGATCGCGCTGGGGGTCATGCCGTGCTCCACCAGCGTCACCGTGATGGCGTTGAAGACGATCGACTCCTCCTTCGTGGGCAGGCGACCCTTCAGCTCCAGGAACGCGACGTCACCGAGGGAAGCCTTGCCCAGGAGCTCTTTGACGAGGTCGTGCCCGCGCACCACGATGCGGTCGGCCGTGCTCCATGCAATATCCGACTTGAGCCGTCTTGTCATGGGCGGCTGACGGTGAGCCTGGTCTTGTAGCCGCTCTCCCCGAACTCGGCCTCGGGCACCAGGGTGACACGGCTTCGAAACACCAGCCTGGTGTGGATCGCCTCGGTGATCTCGGCCACCAGCTTTGGATCAGAGTCGCGGCCCTCGGGGACCTCGACCTCGATCGGAACCGGTGGCGTGACGCTGACCTCTCCCTTGTTGCGAACGACTCGTGCACGGCCCGTAACGCGGGGCCGGTAGTCACCCACGACTGACAGGATCGCGGCCGGATACACGTTCACCCCTCGCACGATGAACATGTCGTCTCGGCGCCCGAGGACGCGCATTCGGAAAGTCGTCCGTTCGCATGCGCAGGAGGTTCCCTCGATCCGCACGATGTCAGCCCCCCGGAACCGCACCACCGGCATTGCTTCGCGCGTCAGGGCTGTGTAGACCAGCTCGCCGACCGCGCCGGTCTCGATCTCCATCGGCGCCAGCGTTTCTGGGTCGATCAGCTCAGGCCAGACATGTCCCATTCCGCAGAAGTGCATGCCCTGCTGGTGCGGGCACTCGCCGAAGAGCGACGGAGCGACGTCGCCGATGCCCATGACCTCGGTCACAGTGACCCCCAGCACCTTCTCGATGTGGTCCCGGATCGCGGGAATGCCGCCACCGGGCTCGCCGCCCGTGACGATGTGTGTCAGCGGCGTGGCGCTCGGCTGCTCCTCGGTCTTCTCCATGCGATTGGCCAGGTACTGGGCGAAACTTGCGGTTGCCAGCAGGGTGTCGGCCACCCGGGCGCGAAGGGAGAACAGCACGCGGTCGGTGTCGCCCGGCGCCACGGGAATTGTTCGCGAGCCGATCCGCAAGAGGGCGAAGTGTGTGTGACCGGCGACGAAAGGCCCGGCTCCGAACGTGCTCAGAACGCTGCTGTGCTCGTGGATGCCGGTGGCGTAGTAAGTTCGAGTGCCCATCACGGTCCAGGTCTCCATGTCGGCGCGACTCAGAGCGAGGATGTTCGGCGTGCCGGTCGTGCCGCTCGTCTGATAGACACGCTTCACCAGGTTCGGTTCGACGCAGAGATTGCTTCCGAATGGAGGGTCTTCGTCCAGGGCGGTCTTGAACTCGTCCTTCGTCGTGAACGGCAGGTTCTTCAGGTCGCCCAGACCGACGAACGACGAGCCGAGCCCTGCTTCTCGGAACTTTCGCGCATAGAAAGGAGAGGATTCCCTCAGCCGGCGGAGCTGCCTCTCCCATGCGCTCGTGGCGAGCCGGAAGGAATCGTCCGCGGAGGCGGTCTCGATCTCGCGCTCCCAGATCCAGTCGCGGTCGCAGGCGTCCCCCGTGAGCCGGTTGCCCCTCGATTCCATGCGGGAGACATGATGCGGGATACCCTTGAGTTGATGACGCATCTATTGCCGACGACGGTGGTCGGCAGCTACCCACAGCCCGATTGGCTGGTCAACCGCGCCATGCTCGGGAGCCGGCTGCCGCCCCGCACTCGAGCGCTGGAGATCTGGCGAGTGCCGCCCGGCGTCCTGGAGCAGGCGCAGGACGATGCGACCGTGGTCGCGATCCGAGACATGGAGCGCGCTGGCATCGACATCATCACGGACGGCGAGGTGCGGCGAGAGAGCTACTCCAACCGTTTCGCCACGGCGCTCGAAGGCATGGATCTGGACAACCCGGGCACTGCCCTGGACCGCACCGGACATCCGAACCCCGTGCCCCGAGTCGTCGGATCGATCCGTCGCATTCGCCCGGTCGAGGTGCGCGACGTGAAGTTCCTGCGCGCCAACACCGACCGGCCGATCAAGGCGACCCTGCCCGGTCCGTTCACCATGTCGCAGCAGGCGCAGGACGACCACTACCACGACGAAGAGGCGTTCGCGATGGCGCTCGCTGAGGCGGTCAACGCGGAGGTGCGCGACCTGTTCGCCGCCGGCGCCGACGTGGTGCAGCTCGACGAGCCCTACCTGCAGGCGCGGTCGGAGAAGGCGGAGCGCTTCGCGATCAAGGCGATCAACCGCGCGCTCGAGGGAATCACTGGTACCACAGCGCTGCACACGTGCTTCGGGTATGCGCATATCGTTCACTCGCGGCCGAACGGCTATCCCTTCCTTGAACAGCTCGCGGACGTTTCGGCGAAACAGATCTCCCTCGAGTCGGCGCAGCAGAAGGTCGACCTGTCCGTGCTGAGCTCGCTGCGCGACAAGACGCTGATCGTCGGGGTCATCGACCTCGCAGACGAGAGCCCGGTCGAGGACGTCGAGATGGTCGCCGAGAGGATCCGCAAGGCCCTGGAGTTCGTCGACGCCGACCGCCTGATTCTGGCTCCGGACTGTGGCATGAAGTACCTGCCGCGCCAGAAAGCGTTTGAAAAGCTTGCGGTCCTAACGCGAGCGGCGGCGAAGGTCCGGGCGGAGGTTGGGGGAGGCAGATGACTTCTCGATCCGGCCGGCCAGAGACGCCAGCTCTTCGATCGCGAGCCGAGCAAGCCTGATCGCCCGCGTGTAGGCCGCCTTGCTGGGTTTCTTCGATCGACCCCGCAGAGACGCGTCGATGAACTTCCTCGCTTGCTCCGACGGATCCTCAGCCAACTTCATCCTCCATTCAATTCAGACCACAAGCGGTCGACAATCAACTCAGCGAACCACTCCGACCAGTATTTCTGCTTCAGCTTCTTTCTTGCCAGGTAATTCCTGAACTCGGGCGTCACCTCGAGCTCCGCGACCAGCAGGGCCGTGACGTCGTCCGGGCGGATTTCCTTGATGTAGGCCCTGGTTGCAGTGTAGGCGTGCTTCGCTTTCGCTTTCCACGCGGGCAGATCGTCCTGGAGGAGACTCGTCAGGCTTGCGTCGTTGAGGTCCTGGAGCTTCTTCTGCGTCAGCGCCAAGCTATTTCCACAAGACCATGCGCGTCGCCCACACGGCGGCTCCGAAAACGGCCGCGAGCTCCAGCACGAACAGGCCGACAGTCACGCCATAGGCCTCCTCCGGACCACCACCCACAAGCCAGATCAGACACACCAAGACAGCAAAGAGGCACAACCCGAACGTCCCCAGCAGGATGCCGCCACCAGTCCGGTACGGCCCAACGACCTGCTCCGGCACGCCGCCTGAGTACGACTGGTACGAGGCGATGATGACGCCGAGGAAGACGAGGACGAAACCGGCCAGCGCCGCCGAAGCGCCGAGCATGGCGAGCACAACGTCCCTGGGCTCGATCACGCGTCTGTGAGCCAGTCTCGCGCTTCCTCGGTGGTCGCGAAATAAGCAATGTCGAGGGCGTCGGCGGGGACCTTGCCCAGGCTGTCCTTGATGTTCACCTCCGCCAGCACGCTCGACGGGACCACGACAGCGAAGCGCTTCAGGCCCGCCGCCAGCGCCCGAGGCAGCCACTCCAGGTTGGCTCGATCCTGGTCCGCCGGGTTGAGCACCTTCTGCCGCCGGCAGTCCGCCAGCACACGCGAGCATCGGTGCTTTCTCAGCGCCTGGATCTCGGCCTCGAGCAAAGCTGAGAACTCGCTCGAGTTTGCCCAGCCCTCCCACTCGGCCAGCACGAGCTGCCCCTCTTCGTCCCACCCGACCGAGGCGACGCCGGGCGTATGGAAGTACACGTCATCCTGGGAGGCGCTCATCGGGGTGAGCCCAAGAATAAGAGAGGCCCGTCCTGCCGGGCCTCTCTTTTGTTATCGAAGTACTTTTTTAGGCTCAGCAGCCGGTGGCCGGCGCCTTGAAGCCTGGGAACGGGTTAAGTGAGCCCATCAGGGTGTAGCGACCGACGTTAGCCGAGGCGGTCTGAGTTGGTTCGGAAATCGTGTTCGGCGACGTTCGCATGAACCACGGTAGGAAAGCCTCATCCTCTGGGTGGTAGTACCCGTCGGCGCTCTTGCTGCCGTCCGGGTTCGGGCCCTGCTCGAAGGAGTTGGTGCCCTTGGCGAAGCCGATCGCCACGACCGGGTCGCCGGTCTCGAGCAGGCTGGTGCACCCGTACTGAGGTGCTGTCGGCGTCACCCATGGCTCGACGGTGTTGTTGACGAAGGGGTCGTCCGCCCACTCCGAGATCTCATGGGTGAGCGCGTGAATGTCCTGCAGCGCCCAGTCGGTACCGCCGTTCGGCCGGGAGTACACGCCCGGCTGGACCCACGAGGCCCACGCAAACGTCTGCACCTTGGCATTGCCGTTGCTGTTGTTGCTGCCACCCCCGAGTCCCGAGGCGCGTGTGCCGTGGAAGCCGATGACGCAGCAGTTGGTGATGCTCGAGCCGATGTGGAGCAGCACGTTGTCGGTCAGGTAGATCGGCAGGTGTGTAAGATCGGCGGTCGTCTCGAGGTTCTGGATCTGGGCGGCCCACCAGTTGATGCTGATGTCGGCGAAGATCACGCCTCGGCCGCTCTGAAGCAGCACGCCCTGATTGCTGGGAACGTTGATCGTCACAGTAGGCAGAACGTTCGGGTGCAGGATCAGGTGGTAGCCGCTCGAACCGGTCTTGTTGAACTGCGCGCGCATGGTCGCGTCCTCGAGCTGCAGCTGCTTGCCCGCGTCACCCTGGGAAAGAGTGCCGCCCGCGCCCCGGATCAGGGCAGGAGCTGCTGGAAACGCCCCGGCCGCCGTCGCGGCGGGCGTCGTGGCGTAGTCGTTGTGGGCGAATTGCGGCGAAGCCAGCGTCGCCGCCAGCACGTGGTTGCCGCTGAAGGTGAGGCCGGCGACGTTCACGATCACGGGCGTGATGTCCGCTTCGATCGTCGTAGAGCACCTCGACCCGGTGCAGTTGTTCGGGTCGGACCCGACCATGTTGTAGCCATAGGTGACGCCGTTGTGCGGATCGAGCGTCGAGCCGGATCAGTGGGCGACGGTGCGATCGGTCGCCAGAGGCGTCGCTCTGCCGATCGTGGACGTCATCGCCTGAAGCTGCGAGTCGCTAATGACCTGGATCGAGGACGACGAGCCGGCGGCCACGCTGACCGAGGCCGCCACGAGCGCCCCGGCCGCCGCGGCCATGGCAACGACGCAAGACCGCATGGGACGAAACGACATAAGGCACACCCTCTCTTACACCCCAGTTGACTGCACCTCGCCCGTGCGGGCGCTTTCACAAATCCTAATCCGGACCCTGAAGCAACTGTTCAAATTAAGTTGAATTTTCCCGACGAAATCGGGCCGCCGCCTTTCTCAGATATCCCGGTTCAGAAGGCCGGCCCCGCCTGGAGTGCAGACGAAGCACCCTTCACCCGGTCTTTACCGTCTCCCTTAAAGACCCTGCTGAGCGGGGTCCAGCAGCGGTTGTGCGATCATTCCCGAGCTAAGAACGCCCCTTGAATAAACATTCGCTTTACAGTTTCGGCAGAGTTATGCCAAACCCAGCCCATCTCGGATGTTGCCTCCTACAGTAGATAGTGGATAGCCAGGGTGCGTAATCCGGATCCGGCCGCCGTCGGCGAGCCAGCGACCCGCCTCCTCCAGGTCCTGATCGTCCAGGATCATCCGCTGCTGGCTTCAGCCCTCGCCAGGGTCCTCGAAGGCCAGCCCGACATGGCCGTGTCAGGCGTGTCCGGCTCGGGAGCCGCAGCCATGGAATCGGTGGCACAGAACAGGCCTGACGTCGTGCTGATGGACTTCCGGCTCCCCGACGTCACCGGGCCGGCGGCGGCGCGCACCATCAAAAACGCGCACGCGGACGCGGCGATCGTCTTCCACAGCGCCGACGACTCGGAGACGGCGCTCCTGGACGCGATCGACGCCGGCGCCACGGCCTACCTGACAAAGGAAGCGACAGCGGACCAGATCATCGAAGCCGTTCGCAGAGCGTCGCAGGGTGAGGTGCTGATTCCCGTGGAGCTCTTCGCTCGGGCGATCGCGCGTCAGCGGGCGGTCGTGATCCAGAAGCGGGAGCGGGAGCAGCTCCTCGCCGAGTTCACGCCACGCGAGCTGGACATACTTCACCTGCTTGCCGAGGGACTCGATACGACATCGATGTCCCGGCGGCTCGGAATCGCCCCGCACACGGTCGAGTGGCACGTCCGCCACGTGATCGAAAAGCTCCAGGTTCACTCCAAGCTTCAAGCGGTCATCGCGGCGGCGCGCAAGGGCCTCATCGAGCTCTAAACGGGTCCCGTTCGGCCATCCCCTTGTAGGGGTGTGCGGCCGTGCTGAAGCAGTGCGACAAAGAAGGCCCATCGCGTTAACAACACACGGTGACCCAACCGATCACCTCTCTCCGAGGCGCGCGTCAGCTGCTTCCGCTGATCGGAATCCTCGTCATCGCCGCGTGCGATGCGGGAGGCACTGCAACGGCTTCGCCCTCGCCCTCGCCGCAGATCGGCTTCGACATGGTGCCCCAGAACGGCAGCCACGTGGCCGGCGCCGGCCAGGTCGAAAAGGGCACCGGCTCCTTCATCGTTACGATCAGGCTGACCGGCCTGCCACCAGGCTCGAGCCACGTCTCTCACGTGCATGCCGGAACCTGCGCCGCACCCGGCGGCATCGCCTTTGCCCTGCAAGAGGTGATTGCCGACTCATCGGGAGCGGCCACCACGACGAGCACCGTGTTGACCACCTACTCGGTCCCCACCTCGGGCTGGTACGTCAACGTCCACCACGGACCCGACTTCACCGAATCCGAATCTGCCCCAAGCGCCTCGTGTGGAGATCTGCCGGCAACGTAGATCAGAGACCGTTTCGCCGCTGCGCGCTCCAAAGCCATCCTCTTAGAGGGGTGGCGCGCAATGCTCACCCATGGCGACAAAAGAAGCCGTCCGGCGTACTAAAGGAGCATGCAGCTGAGGAGGGGGCCGCCGGGAGCCCGATTGCCGGTCGCCCACGTGCCGGCGCTTCGCCTGGTGAAACCCCCGGCGTCGCGCCTTCGCGCGCCCACGGGTTGGAGGGCCTGGACGCCTTTCAACAACTACACGCTGCGCGTCGTGGCGGGGATCATGCTGGTGTCGATTCCGCTGTCTATCATCCTCGGATTCGTGATCTCCAACTGGAGCTCGCAGACGAGCATCGACCAGACCAAGGCTCGCGCGGAAGCGACCGCGGAGAGCGCCTCCGTCCGGATCGAAGACTGGGTGTCTGAGCGCCAGGCCGAGCTCCGCACCCTCGCCCAGGACCAGGTCGGCAACCTTTCGTCACCTGGCCTCCAATCGCGCCTGGTTGCCGCGGTCGCATCGCATCCGGAGCTCGAAGCCATCCAGATCTTCGATGCGAAGGCAAACATGGTCGCGTCATCGCAGCAGGGCATCGTGATCTCGCCCACGCCGACGGGGGCCACCTTCGCCAACAGCCTCAGCGTCGAGACGCTTGGGCCAATCGGGATTGGCGGCAACGGAATCGACTGGCTCATGACCGCACCGATCCTCGGTCCGGACGAGCTTCCACAAGGCATGGTGGCCGCCGACCTGCGCGTGACGTCGCTCTCGAGGCTGTTGAATCCCTACGGCCCGGACGCCGTTACGAGCCAGGACCAGGAAACTCACATCGTCAACGCCGATCACCTTCTCGTCTACAGCTCGGACTGGGGCGTGCTCCCCGACGATGACGCCGCACTGGCAAAGGGATCGCTGAAAACTCGAGCCGAGGCCGCCGTCTACGACCACGCGATCGCAGTCGGCGCCGGCGCAGCTCAGATAGTCGACTATCGCAACCACCAGGTCCTGGCCGGCTACGAACCTATTCCAACCCTTGGCTGGGTCATTGTCGCCTCGATCGAAACGTCGAGCGCGCTGGCGCCGGTGCAGCAGCAGGAGCTCCGGACGTCGCTGCTCCAGGGCTTGAGCACGCTGGTGCTCATCGCATTCGCCATCATCCTGGCCGTCTTGACGACTCGACCGATCGTCGCCCTCTCTCGTGCCGCGGCGAGGGTCGAGGCGGGAGATCTGTCCGCCCGCGTCAACCTGTCCGGTGGCGCGGAGGTCCGCCGACTGGGGGACACGTTCAACGCCATGATCGAGCGCCTCAGCGCGGTCCTGCTGCGGCTCCGGGGCGAGGTCACCGAGTCCGCCACCAAGCTCTCGGCAGCCGCCGAACAGCTCGCCTCAGCGACCCTCGAGCAGACGACGGCAGCCACCGCAACGTCGGCGAGCATGGAAGAGGTGGCGCGTACCTCGACTTCGATCGCCGACACCGTTGACCGGGTCGCCATCCAGGCCGGTGAGGCGCAGACCAACCTCGAGCTCGCGCAAACCGATCTCAAAGCCTCGGGCGATCGGACCCTCGCGCTGGCCGGCCGCGTCAACGAGATCGAAGGCATCCTCGAGCTCATCAATGACATTGCCGACCAGACCAACCTGCTCGCCCTCAACGCCGCGATCGAGGCGGCGCGCGCCGGCGACGCGGGTCGCGGTTTCGCCGTGGTCGCCGATGAGGTGCGCAGGCTGGCCGAGCGGTCGAAGGCGGCCGCCGCACAGATCGCGAAGCTCGTGGAAGGTGCTCAGGCGCAGAGCGGCGAGACCGTCATGGCGCTGGAGAAGGGTGTCAAACAGATGGAGCGCGGCCTGAAGATGATGCAGGCGATGACCGAGGTCAGCGGCCAGGTGCAGGTCGCGAGCCAGCAGCAGCGCTCGTCCACCGAGCAGGTCGTGCTCGCCATCGAGCACATCGCCGAGGGCAGCCGGTCGGTGGCCGTCACGGCCCAGGAGATCGCCTCGGCCGCGGCACGGCAGGGTGCTCTGGCCGCCGACCTCGCAGGCTCGGGCTGGGAAAGCCTGACCGAGGACGACGGTGGAGCTTAAGAAGCCGGGCCTTGTGCCGGTGGTCGTGAGCGCGCCCACCAACGTACGCGTGTTGAGAATCGCCGCCACTGATCCGGACGCTCCGCTCGGCGCCCTGCCCTACGAGAAGGTCTGGAACAGCTTCTTCGCGAGGATGCTGGTCAGCCTGCTGGCGGTCGCGCTGCCGTTCTTCATCATCGCCGGGCTGGTTCCCAACCTTCTCGCACGGTGGGGAGTCGGACCCGAGATCGTCGCCACCACCCTCCTGATCGGCATCACCGGGGTGGCCGCTCGTTTGATGATCCGCCCAGTGGTCGCGCTTTCGCGGGCCGCCGCCCAGGCCGAGTCAGGCGACTTCTCAGCGCGGGTCGTACCGGGCGGCAGCACGGAGATGCGGTTGCTGGGTCAAACGTTCAACGCCATGCTCGACCGGCTCGCCGGCATGCGGTTCGGTCTCCGAACCGAGGTTGCCGAATCTGCCGCCAATCTTGCCGGAGTGGCGGAGCAGCTGGCCGCCGCCACCCTGGAGCAAACCAACGCAGCAAGTGAGACCTCGGCGAACATGGAGGAACTGGCGCGCAGCAGCGTCTCAATCGCTACGACGGCGGCCGCGGCCAGCAGCCAAGCGGACGACGTCCGAGCCCGGATCGTGGTGGCGCAGACGGAGCTGCAAGCCTCAGGTCAACGCGCGATGGCGATGGCGCGACAGGCGGGTGAGGTTGAGGGCATCCTCGAGCTGATCAACGACATCGCCGACGAGACCAACCTGTTGGCGCTGAATGCAGCGATCGAAGCCGCTCGAGCCGGCGAGACAGGGCGTGGCTTCGCTGTCGTAGCGGACGAGGTGCGGCGCCTCGCCGAGCGCTCGAAGGCCGCTGCAGCGAAAATGGTCACGCTCGTTGGAGGGGCGCAAGGACAGAGCCGGGCGAGGGCTGCGGCGATCGAAGGTTGGACTCGCCAGATGGACGTCTGGGTGGCGATGATGAGGACGATGGCTGAAGCCAGCGGCCAGGTCCAGCTGGCCACCGAGCAGCAGCGTTCGGCGGTCGATCAGGCAGTGGTCGCCATCGAGCACATCGCCGTCAGCAGCCGGTCGGTGGCCGCAACCGCGCAATCGATTGCGCTCGCCGCCGCCCGCCAGGGCAACATTGCGGCCGAGCTCGCGGGCTCCACGAGCGAGATCGGGGAGGCGGTCGGTGGTGAATAGACTGCCACCCGAAATCCGCATCCCTTCTCAAGCGACCAACCTTCGCGTGTTGAAGCTCCCGGTTGCCGATCCGCGACCGGTTCGAGACGCCCTCCCGAGTCACAACCCTTGGGACAGCTTCTTCACCTGGATGCGGCCGCGGTGGCGACCGCCTCGAAGGAGCTCGCCGCAGCGGCGGGCGCCAGGATCGCGCTCTTCCAACAGAAAGACGTGCAGAAGGACGTGCAAAAAGACGTGAGCGTATGACCCGAGTGCTCGTCATTGCCGCCAACTCGGCTTACTTCGCCGTTCCCATGGGAAGCGTGCACCAGGTGCTGCGGCACCCCTTGGTGACCCGCGTTCCCCTCTCACCCGCCGGCCTCATCGGTGTCGTCAACGTTCGCGGAGAGATCGTCCCCCTGCTAGACACGGCGGTGTTGACCGGAACCGGCAAGCTCAGCGAACCGCCCTTCGCCGTGCTGGTGCGCAGTGGAGAGGACATGGTGGCCTTGAGTGCCGATGAGCTGCCGATCGCCGCCGACTTCGAGGAGCCGGTCGGCGCAGGCGCACAACCCGGCGAGGTCGCCATCTACAGCAACGGCGGACGCCTGGTGGTGCTCGTCGACGTGGAGGAGCTGGTGAAAAACCGGCTGGACCTGAAACGGGCGAGCTAGAGGACGAGTTCCGGCCGCTATTTGTCGAGGAGGCCAAGGGCCACCTCGAGCGGATTGCTTCGGGCCTGATGGCGCTCGAAGCGGCACCCGACGATCAGGCCGCGATCGATGGGATCTTGCGCGAAGCGCACACCATGAAAGGAGCGGCCGGCATGGTCGGGATGATGCGGGTGAGCCGGCTCGCCCATCGACTCGAAGACCTCCTGGTCGAGCTCCGTTCGGGGACGCGGCGCTCGACTCCGGAGCTCACGGATTCGATGCTGATGGTCGTCGACGGTTTGGGCCGGCTCATCGCCAACCCGTCCAGCGGAGAACAGGACGCGAGCGACGAGGCGGCGATGGAACGTCTTCTGCCGACGCCGGCGGTTGCGGCGGCCGCCCCCCCTCCCGGCCTGTCCCCGGCGACGGTTGCGGTTGCGGTCTCCAACCCCCCGCCTGACCTTCTATCGCCATCGCCGGTTGCAATCTCCAACTCCCCACCCGGCGGTGCCCTGCGGGCAGCGCCGACCTCCCCACAGGGTGGGGAGGCCAGCAAGAAGGTGGAGGCTTCCACTCTCGAGGTGCCTGTGGCGCGAATCGACGAGCTCAACCGGCTGGTCGGAGAAGTCTCAGCCGCACAATTGAGAGTCGGACACGTGTTCGGAACCGAGCTGCACATGGACCCCGATGCCAACACCGAGTACCGCGAGCTGACCAAGGTCATCAACCAGCTCCAGGAGGTCACCGAGCGAACCCGGATGGTGCCGGTCGGAACGCTCGGCGCGATCCTGCACCGAACGGTCCGGGACACCGCGCGCACCCTGGGCAAGAAGGTGCGCTGGGAGCTGATCGGCGAGGACATCGAGGTCGACCGAGGGGTGCTGGAGCAGCTCGTCTCACCTCTTCTCCACCTGGTCCGCAATTCGATCGGGCATGGCATCGAAACTCCCGAGGAGAGGCTGGCGGCCGGCAAGCCCGAGGAGGCCGTGGTCCGGCTGCACGCGACACAGGTCGGGTCCAAGGTCGTGATCGCGATCAGCGATGACGGCGCCGGCATCAACGTGGCCGCCGTCCGAGCGGCGGCGCTCAAGCGCGGCCTCCAGATCGACGGGCTCACGGAGGACGAGTCGCTGCACCTGATCTTCCACACCGGGGTCTCGACCGCGAAGACCCTCACCGAGACCTCGGGTCGAGGAGTCGGACTCGACGTCGTGCGCTCCGCCGTCGAAGCCATCCACGGCGAAGTGCAGATCGTCAACCACCCCGGTGCCGGGGCGGAGTTTCGGATCGTGGTGCCAATTACGCTGACTGTCGTCCCATGCCTCATCGTCTCGATCGCGGGCCAGTCGTTCGCCCTGCCTCTGCACCGGATCATCCGTATGCTGGAGGCGCAGAACGTCCAGGTCGTGAGCGGCAAGAGCCTCGCCGTCATCGATGGGCTGGCCGTTCCGGTTTCCGACCTCGCCTCGCTCCTGGGCCTACCGACCGTTGGTGCCGGACCCTGGGTTTTGCTCGGCACCGCGTCGAGCCCCCATGCATTCCAGGTCGAGACCGTGATGCAGAAACGCGACGTCGTCGTCCGCGGTTTGACCGGCCGCCTGCGCGAACTGAAGGCGGTGAGTGGGGCCAGCATCGAACCGAACGGAAGCATCCTGCTGGTGCTTGACGTTTCGACCCTCATCGAACGCAGCCTCTCAACCGTTACCGCCGGATCCAACGCCGCCGACAAACCCGCCGGTCCGCCGCCACAGCTGTCGGTGGTGGTCGTGGACGACACCCTGATGGTGCGCGAACTCCAGCGCTCGATCCTCGAGCGTGGAGGCTATGCGGTGCGTACCGCGAGCGATGGAGCCGAGGCTTTTGCGATGCTGAGCGAAGTACCCGCGGACCTGGTGGTGACCGACGTCGAGATGCCGAACCTGGACGGTCTGGACCTGATCACCAAGATGCGCTCACATCCGCGCCTGGCCAACGTTCCCGTGCTGATCGTGTCCACGCATGGGAGCGATGAGGATCGACAGCGCGGCCTCGACGCGGGTGCCGACGGCTACATCGTCAAGACGTCTTTTGACGAGGCTGGATTGCTAAGCGCGGTCTCGCGCCTGCTGGGCCGGACCCAAAGCGCCACGTCCCAAACGAGAAATGGGGCACGCGGCCCTGGATCCGCTCCAGGCTTGCCGGCCCCAACGGCCGAAACGGCCGCCACCGCGAGTCGCGCATGAGTTCGCTCACCCATGCCTCGTCACTCCTGCGGTCACGCGCCGGCCTCAAAGCAGAGCCGGCGGCCCAGGCAAGGCTCGAGAGGTTACTTCAAGAGAGCGCGACCCTCGCGGGCATTCCTGTGGATGACTACGTGAGCATGGTGGACACGCAGCCTGCGGCCTTTGACGATCTGCTGGACCGCGTCACCGTCCAGCACAGCGCCTTTTTCCGGGATCCTGCTCAGTTCGCAGCCCTCGACCATCTCGCTCGCCGAGCGGATCAGTCGCAGCACGTGGTCTGGAGCGCCGCGTGCGGCAACGGCCAGGAACCGTACAGCCTGGCGATGGCGCTCGATGAGACCGGCCGCGGCGACTGGCAGGTTGTGGCCACCGACGTCTCATTCCACGCGCTCGCTCGAGCCGAGAAGGCCCATTACACCGAGACCGAGGTCCAGGGTCTTTCCAACGAACGCCGGCATCGATATCTCACGCCGAGCCAGGACGGATACGACGTCGTTCCGTCGATTCGACGTCGGGTGCGCATCGCCCATCACAATCTCGCGCTGGACGAAGCGACCTCGATCGTGCCTAAGCCGGCGATTGTTTTCTGCCGCAACGTCCTGATGTACTTCGGACGCGAAGAGTCAACGGCCTGCATTCAGCGCATCGCCTCCGCGATGGCTTCTGGCGGGCATCTCTTCCTCGGCCATTCGGATTCGCCAGGACCGATGACTCGATTCTTCGCAGAGGTCTGGGTGGCCGGCGTTCACTGCTACCAGCGGCTCGCGGCGGTGCCCGTCGCTTCAGTGGTTGGAAAGCAGTCGGCCGGCGCGCGGCCGCCTCGCGACCTGCCCGGCCTGCTCACCGAAGGAGATCGCGCGGCGGCAAGCGGCGACCTTCGAGCGGCCGTGCGCGCGTTCCGGCAGGCGACCTACCTCGATCCAAACGTCGCCATCGCCTACTTTCAGCTCGGGGCGGCGCTCGAGCTCGCGGGCGACGCACGCGAGGCGCGCCGCGCTTTTGGCGCGGCAGGTCTGGCAATGGTCAATGGAGACGGCTCAGAGGACATCTCCGGGCTCGGGGGCTACACGCGCCGCGACCTGGCCAGCGCCATCGCCTACAAGCTCACAGGCGCGGTCCGCTGATGGCGACAGAAGACATCGTCCTCGTCGACGACGACCGCGTGATCCAGAAGATGGTCGGTGGCTTCCTGCAGCGGAGGGGCTACGCGGTGCGCACGGCGCATGACGGAATCGAGGCCCTGCAGTTCGTCCGCGACCGGATCCCCGACCTCGTCATAACCGACGTGCGCATGCCGGAGCTCAACGGCATCGAGCTGACCTCCCGTCTGCGCGCCCACCACAGGACCGCCGGCGTTCCGATTCTCATGTTCTCGGAGCTGAGCGGGGCGCCCGATGCCCTGGCCGGATACGCGGCGGGCGCCGACGACTACCTGCCCAAGCCTTTTGAGCTCGAGATCCTCGAAGCCAAGGTCCAGTCCCTGTTGCGGCGTTCGGCAGGCGCCACGGCAAAGCGCAACCGCGGCAGGATGATCCTGTTTGCCCACGCGAAGGGCGGCGTCGGCACGACTTGCCTGGCCGTCAACACGGCCGTGATGCTTGCGGCGCAATCCTCGAAGCCGGTCGGCCTGCTCGACCTCGATGTCGAGTTCGGCGATTCGGCGGTCTACCTGAACCTCCATCCAAACCGAACCCTGGCCGACCTCAAAGCGCCTCCCGGCGCTCTGGTCGACGAGACGTCGTTCGAAGGTTTCGTGACCGAGTCCGGCAGCGTCCGGCTCGTGGTCGGGTCTGACTTCCCGGAACGAGCCGAGCTCGTCACGCTGCCGGCCATCCAGCTTGCCATCGACCGCCTGAGCGCCACCTGTCAGTACGTGCTTGTGGATTCACCTGCATCGTTCAGCGAACGCACCCTGACCGCCCTCGACACATGCGACCTGATCTGCCTTGTCACATCCGCATCGCTGCCCTCACTGAAGGCGACTCGCCGATGCCTCGTGCTCTTCGACACACTTGGCGTGTCACCACAGCGGGTGCGGCTGATCCTCAACCACAGCACGCCCCATGCGATGGACATTGGTGTCGCCGCCGCGGTGCTGGGACGCCATCCCGACTTCGTGATCCAGAACTCTGGGAGCCTCGAGCGGGCCGCGAGCACCGGCCGGCCATTGGTCACAGCCGATCCAGCCGACCCGCTGGTCTCGGATCTTCGAAAGCTGGCGGATTCCATCGTCGCGAGTCTCCCTCTCTCGCTGGACGCGCCCGACTAGAGACCGCGCTCGCCGCTACTGCAGCACCAGCTCTTCCACGGGGTGCGCAATACGCCCGGCGACGTGCATCTGATATTCGTAGGCTCTCGCCATGCGCCGGAGGCCGGTGTCGGCACTCGAGCTGATGATCTTCCGCGCCAAGGTGGAGACCGCCATGCCCACGCCGAGGCGACTGACCTCTTCGTTCAAAACTCGGAGATTGGCGTCGCGCCACAGGACATAAGACCGCGCCAGGACAGTGAGTGACAGGCCGTAACGCGCCGCGAAGATTCCAACCCGGCTGACGAAGTTGCGCTCCACCTCCGTCGTGCCTTGGCCCGAGATCAGGAACCGCGCGATGGCCCGGCTCGTCAGAGCGTTCACATCGCGGATCTGCTTCGCAAAGCGCGGCGAGGTCAGTTCGGCCAGCCCTGTCGCCACGGCAGCCGCCGCGATCAGCCTCGTGGTCTCCGTCACTCGCGCAGCAAGCGCCTGGCCGAGGCGGACCTGGGCCGGATCGGCGGCGAGAAGCGGCAGGCGCGAGAACCCGAAGCCGCGACCCCGGCCGCTGGCCGCCGGCGTGACGGCTGTGCGGGCCCCGTTGTTGACCATGCGCAAGTAATACGCGCGCTCGAACGTTATGTCTCCCTGCGAAATCTGGTCTTCCCCCCATGCATTTCGATGGGCTTCGACCCTAAATCTGGTTGTGAGCCGGGCAGGTACCCTGCGCATAGAGGGCAGGCGGGCAGTGTCTGCGCATGGCGACTTTTCGATCCCTCCCGCGTAGACCTGAACCATGGGATTCGCAGGCGTTGTCTTCGCCCTGGTCACGTTGGGATACATCCTTGGGGTCTGGACCGCATTGGCTGTCTTGAGGCAGCCGCAACAGTCGTATGAGGACGCTGTCCCCGCGTCTTTGTCCGACGCTCCAATCATCCTGTTGCGCGACACATCGCGCCTCGGGACGCGGCGGCCATGAGCCGCACGACCCCTACACCCAGACAGCTCAAGGTTCTGAGAATCCCGTCGGCGGTCGCCAATCACGACCGGCGCAGCCATGAGCGCCGAACGGAAGCCGAACCCCCCGAAGACCTGGTATCGCTCGGCAGCCACGAGCTTCGCAATGCCGTCTCGAGCATCGTGGGTTGCGCCGAGCTGATCGACTCCGGCGACCTGGCGGATGAGGCCCTACACCTGTACACGGGAATCCTGCTGCGGGAGGGCCGGCGCCTGAGTGCGTTCGTCAACAACGCGGTGGCGCTGCAGCGCCTCGAACACGGTCACAGAGAGCTGTACCTGGAACCGGTCGATGTGCGGTCGCTGATCAAGCGCGCGGTGCATGCAGCGGGAGATGACGACCTGAGGCCGATCGAGATCGACGTGCCCGAGGAGCTTCCACTGGTATCCGCCGAGGCCGAGGCGATCCTCGAGGTCCTGGGCAACTTCATCTCGAATGCCCGCAGGTTCTCGCCTGATGGCGGCTCGATCGGAATCGCGGCGCGCCAGCTCGGCGACATGGTCGAAGTCGACATCCGGGACCACGGCGTCGGTATCGAAGCCGAAGCGCTGCCCAAGCTCTTCCGGAAGTTCTACCGCGCCGACAGCGGGGTCGGCCGGCTCGCCCCCGGCGCCGGCCTTGGCCTGGCCATCAATCACAGGATCGTAGAAGCCCATGGCGGCAAGCTCGTCGCCAGCTCGAGGGGCGCGGGAAAGGGCGCACAGTTTCAGTTCACGCTGCCGATCTCCCGACCTAGCGCAACCTCCGGAAAGATTCTCATCGTCGAAGACGACGGTGGATTCGCCAGCCTTTTGAAGGCGGAGTTCGCAGCGGAGGGGCTCAGCACCGTCCGCGCCGCCGACGCCGAGACCGCCGAGCGCCTGCTCGCGGACATGACGCCGCTGGCGATTGTCCTCGATCTGGCGCTGCCGGGCCTACAGGGCGAGGATTTTCTCGCTCGAATGTGGGCGGTTGGTGGCGCGCGTCTCCCCGTTGTCGTCCTGACGATGAAGAACCTCAGGCCCGATCAGATTTCAGCGCTCGAGCTCACGGGCGCCACGGCGGTCCTGCCGAAGGAGGCGGGTGCCCCCCAGGCTGCCGTAGCCTTGATCGCCAGGGCCCTGGCGGTCCAACCGCTCGCCGGATGATCAGTCGCACCCCAACTCCAACCGAGCTGGAGCTCCTGCGCACCGTCCTGATCGCAGATGACGAGTCGAGCATCCGTCTCCTGGTTCACGCGACGATCGAGTCCGACGACTACAAGGTGGTCGAAGCCGCAGACGGAGCGCAGGCCTGGGCCATGGCCCAGGAGCTCAAGCCATCACTGGTTCTGCTCGACGTGCAGATGCCGGGACCAAGCGGTCTCGAAGTGCTGCGCTCGATCAAGGCCGATCCGGATCTCAAGGCGACGCGCGTGATCCTGCTCACATCGAAGGCCCAGGAGCGAGACATCGAGGTCGGGCTGATCGCGGGCGCAGATTTCTACCTGACCAAGCCCTTCTCGCCGCTGGATCTCCTGACCCGGGTCGAAGAAGCACTCGAGCTCTGATGGGCCAGCCCCAGCTTAGAGCCCGATCTCGCCGTCGAGGCTGGTCGGTAAGCCGGTACTTGGTCTTGTTCACGATCGTCCTTATCGCTGTGGCCGCCGTAGCAGGTGTAGCGGTACGAGCCCTGGGCGAGCAGGACGCCCGGCAGTCGGCCACCGCGGACGCGAGCTTTGCGGCAAATGGGGCGGCGGATCAACTGGCAGGCGGCCTGCTCTTGCTGCGGCAGACCACTGCCAGGCTGGCGGCCGACCCGCAGGTGGCGGCTATTCTCGGTTCACCATCCGCACCGTGCAGCCTCATATTCGCGGGCGACGGTCCGTTTTCGATCGGCCATCTCGACATCATCGAGGCGGACGGATCGGTGAGATGCTCCTCCCAACCGGTTCACAACGGCCCGGTATATGCGCGGGCGGACTGGCTGCCCGCGTCAGTGCGCAGCCCGATCACGTTCGCGCCCTTCCTCGACCCGGTCACGAACCAGGTCTCGGCGGCGGTCGCCACCCCGGCCGCAGGCGCGCTGGGCATCGTGGCCGCGATTGTCGAGCTCGCACCTGTGGGACCCAACCTCGCGGCGACGCTGGGCGGCCCGCGCCAGCTCGAGTTCCTGCTTACGACCACGGATGGCAACACAGTGCTGGCTCGCTCTCTGCAGCCGGCGCGCTGGGTCGGAAAGCCGCTGGCGGGCACGGACTTCGCGAGCGCCACCGGCCAGGTCGAACGCCTCGACCTCGATGGAAGAGCTCGCATCTACGCGAGCTCCACCGTCGGCTCAACCCACTGGCTGGTCTACTCCGGAGCTGACGAGGGAGCGGCGCTGGCGGCCGGTGACCTGTCGTCCAACCGCGTGCTCGCCATCATCTTCGGCGGCATGGGAATCGTGCTCATCGCCATCTTCGCGGTCTACCGACGCATCGTGGACCCGATCCGGCAGCTCAACCTGGTCATACGCGGTGCGACGCCCGGGAGCGCAGTTGACGCCGTCGACCTGACTGGGGCGAGGGAGGTCACCGGCCTCGCGGAGGACTTCGACAAGCTCATGGCAACGGTGAAGCGTGAGCTCGTCGAAAGGGTCAGCAGCGAGCAGGCCGCGATCGTCTCGGAGCGCAACTACCGAATGCTCTTCGAAGGCCATCCGGCGCCGATGTGGATCTACGACGTGGACACGTTTGCGTTTCTCGAAGTCAACGACAGCGCGGTGCAGGAGTACGGGTACTCGCGTGACGAGTTCCTGGCCATGACGATCAAGGACATCCGGCCCCCCGAGGACCTCCCGAAATTTCTCGAGCTCCAGGCTCAGCCGCTGCCACACGCCGATCGATCCGGACCGTGGAGGCACGTCCTGAAGGATGGTTCGGCGGTCCAGGTGCTCGTCACGTCGCATTCCGTCACTTTCGGTGAGCACAACGCCCGCGTCGTCCTCGCCGAGGACCTGACCGAAAGTCAGCGGCTCGAGCTGGAGCTCGCCGAGTCGCACGCTCACGCCGAGAGCAGCGCCGAGCTCAGCCGGGCCAAGGATGAGATGGTCGCGATGGTGAGCCATGAGCTCGGCACGCCGCTCGCCAGCATCGTTGGCTTTACGGAGCTGCTGGCGACGCGCGAGGTGACGGCTGCTCAACGCAAGGACTATCTGGCGGTGATGCTCCAGGAAGGCCGCCGGCTGACAGCGCTCGTCAACGACTTCCTCGATCTGCGCCGCCTCGAGGGCGGCCACCTTTCGATGCGCTTCGCGCCGGCGGACATCTCCGCGCTCATCACGCGCGCTGCCAAGCTCTTCAGCAACCCGGGAGGCCCACCGATCGAAACCCGCGTGCCCCACGACCTTCCGCTGGTTCGCGTGGACAGCGATTCCATGTTCCGCGTTCTGGCAAACCTGCTCTCGAACGCCCGCAAGTACTCTCCTCTCGGCGGCTCGATCGTCGTGGGCGCCAGTGTCGCGAATGGAATGGTCGAGGTCTATGTTCAAGACCGAGGCCTCGGGATTCCGGCCGAGGCCCTTTCCCTACTGTTCGGCAAGTTCTACCGCGTGGAATCGCCGGACCGCGACGCGATCGGTGGCACCGGACTTGGGCTTGCGATCTGCAAGAACATCGTTGAGAGCCACGGGGGCAAGATCGGCGCGCGCTCGGAGGGAGTCGGGAAGGGCTCCCGCTTTTACTTCACCGTGCCGATGGTTCGAGAGCAGGCCCAGAGCGGCGATGTCCTCGTGGTGGAAGATGACTCAGGATTCGCCAACTTGCTCGAGGCGGAGCTGCACACAAGGGCTCTCAGCACGCTCTGGGCGCCAGACGCGGAGACGGCGAAGCGCCTGATGACCAAGGCGCGTGCGGTGGTGCTGGACCTGGTTCTGCCGGGTCTCCCGGGGGAGGATTTCTTGCGGGAGCTGCGAGCAAGTCGAGGAGCCGGAATCCCGGTCGTCGTCGTGACCTTGAAGGATCTTGATCCGGCAGCCAACCTCTCATTGCAGAAGGCGGGGGTCACAGCAGTGCTGCGCAAGGGGCCGGGTACTGCCGCCACGGCGGCAAACCTGATCGCCAGCCGCCTGGCTTCAGAGCTGGTGGCGATTTGATCATCACACCCGACACACGCCAGGGAACGGCGGATCACGCCGACGACCTCGCAAGGATAGTTCGCCTTCGCCAGACATATCTGCGCATGGTCCCTGATCTCCAGGCCGTGCCCGACATCCCCACCCCGGTGGTGCGGACCGCGTCCATCATGTTCACGGACATCAGAGGCTTCAGCCGCTTGACCGAGCGTTTCGGGGACGACCCCGCCGGCCTGCTCGACGTGCTCAACGCGCATTTGAAGAAAGTCATCCGCTCCATCCTCATCTGCGGAGGTGTGATCGAGAAGTTCGTCGGTGATGGGGTGATGGCAACTTTCGGCGCGACCGACCACCAGCCCGACCACGTGCATCGCGCGATGGCCGCGGCGATCGGACTGGTCGGCGCCAACGAGGCATTGAACCGGCGATGCGCCGCGGGATGGGGATTTCGACTCGAGGTCGGCGTGGGCATCGCGTCAGGTCCGGTGGTCATCGGCGCCGTCGGGTCGGCCGAGCGATCGGAGCTCGGCGTGCTGGGCGATGCGGTCAACATCGCGGCCCGGCTGGTGACGCACGCCGGTCCCGGCGAGGTGCTCATGACGGGCACGGTCTTTCGCCAGGTGTCGGACATGCTGCAGAGCGAGCTGACCAACCAATCGGCCGTTCGCGGGCGCACCGGCACGCTCGAGATCTACCGGATGTCATTGCTCGGAGGTCGCGGCGCCCTGGCCTGATCCGGCGGCCCCACGTTCCGCTCGTCAAACGCGCGGTTTCACGTGTTGCCCGGCAGCCAGCGCCGCGTAGCGGTCGTACTGAATTCGAAAGAGCTCGATTACTCCGGCGGCGTCTTCCGGTCCGGCCATCCAGCAGCTGACCCATCCTGTCTGGGGCAGGACGTGGTGGGGCTGGGCGCGACCAGCTGCGATCATCTCGTCGCGAAGCTTGCGCGGCAAGGGCAGGTCGGCCAGGCGGTTGCCGTGAACGTGGCCCATCTCTTTGGGGCCATACCGGTATTCGGTGCCGCCGAAGCGGTGCGATACCGCTTCGACTCTCGGCCACGAGGTGACAGCCTCCCGGATCCGCTCACCAGCTCCCTTCATATCTACCAGTAAACTCCGGACCGCCATCATTTAGGAGCGATGAAGCTTTACGGAGAGCTGGCCGAGTGGTGGCCGATCTTCTCGACCCCGGAGGAGTACCGGAAAGAGGCTGCATTCTTCGCTCGAGCGCTCACCGCGTCGTGCGACCCCGCCCCGCGCAGCGTGCTCGAGCTCGGATCGGGCGGCGGAAACAACGCCTTCCACCTCAAGAAGAGTTTCGCGATGACGCTCGTCGATCTGTCCTCACACATGCTTGCCGTCAGCCGGTCGCTCAACCCGGAGTGCGAGCATCTGGAGGGCGACATACGCTCAATCCGGCTGGGCCGAACTTTCGACGCGGTCTTTGTGTACGACGCCATCTGTCACATGACCACGGAGGCGGACCTGCGCGCCGTGATGCAGACCGCGTTCGAACATTTGCGACCGGGTGGTGTGGCGCTGTTCGTTCCGGACTTCGTGCGCGAAACCTTTGTCGAGAACACGGACCATGGAGGCAACGACACGGAGCGAGGCAGCGTGCGCTATCTGCAATGGACCACCGACCCCGATGCGAGCGACACGACCTACCTGGTCGACTTCGCGATCCTGATTCGCGATGTGCAAGGTCAGACGCGCCTCGCGCACGACCGCCACACCTATGGACTCTTTCCCCGCCCCACGTGGCGCCGCCTTGTGCGTGAGTCCGGGTTCGAGCTGAAGTCGGTCGACGTCGCGACGAACGGATTTGAGCGAGACCTCTTCGCAGGCAGGCGGAGGCGTTAAGGCCGAGGCGGCGAAACCGACCAATGAGTTTGCCGAGCCCACGAATCAGCAGCAACCATCAGCTCGCGGATCTGATCGTCTTTTGCTTCGGTGTAGGCGACACGGTCATCAGTCCATCGTTTCGCCGCCAGCTTTTGGGCGGTCGCGTAGGCCTCTCTTGCCGCGGCGTCTGCGCGCAGATAGTCCCGGAAGAGCAGATGACGCTTCTCCCATTGCCCGTCAAGAGCGCAAACATGGATGTGCACCTCCCGTGGCAATCCGGAGAACGGCCGGAAAAAGCGGTGTTCCAGATCTCGGCTGCGCAGCTGAACGCCGAGGGCCTCGATCGAGGGAACGTAGCCGGACTCATCCTCCAGGTCGTCCACGCTGACCTGGATATCGATCAGCGGTTTGGCCGGCAGACCTGGGACTGCTGTCGAGCCGACGTGCTCGATCCGTCGGGCCGTGCTGCCCAGAACCTCGGCCACCCGCGTTCGCCAGCTTCCAAAGCGCTCTGGCCAGATCACGTCGTAAGAAACAATGTCGATGGGGTCTCGTTGGGCACGCCCGCTGCCAGCAACGAACTCGAAGCCATCACGCATGTGGGGTAGGGCGCGGCCCGCCAGCTGCTCGCGTTCGGCGACCGGCAGCTCATGCGCCTGGAGCCCACGGTTGTGAGCCACCAGAACATAGAGATCGGTCACATTCACCTCAGGACCGTAAGCCGCGCGCAAGCGGCTCCAGAGCTCAAATGGATCCGCATATCGCCGTGGGTCTGAGCCGATCGCAGAGATCCGGCCGCTCAGTGCTTGGTCCACGCCTAGAGTCTATGAATCTCTGTGCACAGAGGCTCCGCTGAACGTGTGATCAGTGACTTGGGGGCAGCGTTCCCGCCGGGAGGGCCGCAAGGCTGATGGTGCTGATGCCGGGTTGGCTGGGAGAACCCCACAGCAGCCTGAAGGTCCAGCAACCCGCCATGGGTACGTCCACGATGCTCGGGCCGCCGTTCACGCTGACCACCGTTTGGGATCTACCCGGCGGCAAACCTTCCACGACGAAGTTGGACGGGTCGCCTTTGGCCACCCACAGGACCTTGTTGTTGGTGCCATCTATCCGTGGGCTGCTGCCCGCGACCAGCTGCGTCGCAAACAGGTACGCCACTGCATCGCCGCCCGTGCCCAAAGCCCATGGCACAGTCCACGGACCTCCCTTTTCGACATTCCATCCGCCCTGCGCCCAGAGGGGTGGCTCGGCATCGGTCAGCACAGTGCCTGCGCAGCCGCCGGCAAATGTATGAACTGTCGCTGTCGGGCTCGCGTGAACGTGCCCCGAAGCAGCCGGCGCCGGCGAGCAACCTCCGACGGCAAAGATCATGAGCGCGGCGAGAGCTGCGCCCCCCGATCTGGTTTCGCTTCTCATTGTTCTAGTTACACCGGCGGGCCAATGATCGTTCCACCCCGTGAGGGTGACCGCGGACGGTTTGACGCTTGGGGTCAGCCTACGGTACGACCGTTGGCGGTCAGCGTGACCTCGATGTTGCCCCGTGTGGCATTCGAATACGGGCAGACCTGGTGTGCTGCGGCGACGATCCGCACCGCCCGCTCTGGGTCCTGGACCTGGGGCAGCGTCACATGGAGCTCGACGGCAAGCTTGTAGGCGCGCTCCGCGGCGGGAAGGAGGCTCACGCGGCTGTCGATCGAGACGTCGCCCACCTCGGCGTGCTCGCGACGGCCCACCACGCCCAGAGCGCCGTCGAAGCACGCGGCGTAACCAACCGCGAAGAGCTGCTCGGGATTCGTGCCGCCCCCCTCCCCGCCCATCTCCCTCGGCCTTCGGAGCTGCACGTCGAGAGCTCCGTCAGTGGTCAGGCCGTGACCGTTGGCGCGACCACCGGTGACAGTCGCTTCCGCCGTGTAGATCACTCGGGCTGTCTGGGACCCAGTGCCTGGTACTTGCATGTCAATTCTCCTTGCAGCCTTCCAATCAGGCGGTCTTCGATTCGCTCCGGTCGCCAAGTCGTAACGTGGCTGCGACCACCACGGTCAGGATGGCCAACACCCCTGCTGTCAAGGAAATCCCAGGTACCCAGAACCCGATGACCAATGCCGCGATAAGGGTGACAACAGCCACGAGACCCGGCGCATTGACAATGAGCGAACGACGGGGTTCACGCGTCGCAGCGGCGACGATCCCGGACACGAACAGAAACACGCCCAATACGTAAGCGGCCGGTGAGGCCAGATGGTGCGATGTCTCGCCGAGGGCAAACGGCGAAATGAAGAGAAGAACGCCGAACGCCATGGTGGCGTAATCCTGCCAGCGCCTCCAAGCAGTCATGACTGCTCACCTCCACGGGGAACGCCTCGGAAGACTGGTGGCCGGCGCCGGGCGCATCCCCACGGGCTCGACTCGGTCATCTCCCACCTTCCAAAGCCCCGGCTCGGTAGGGCAAGAGCCACCTAAATCAATGCAATGGACCGGCCGGCTATTCCGGCCAGGCGGCCGGGATCGAGCTCGTCAGGCAGAGCCCACGCCGGTAGGCGCTGCGACCTCGTCTGCGGCTTGCGGCACGCGGTGCAGGCCGGTGACCGACAGGATCTGCTCCTCGCCAAGCGAGTCCTCGGCCAGGAGGGCACTGGCAAGCGCGTCCAGCCTGTTGCGGTTCTCGGTGAGAAGCCTCACCGCTTCGGCAAAGCACTCGTCGGCGATCCGCTTGATCTCGATGTCGACCTCTCGGGCGGTGGCCTCGCTGTACGGACGCACCATCGAGAGCGAGCCGTTCTGGCCGTCTTCGGCAAAGGCAAGAGGGCCGATCTTGGCGCTCATCCCCCATCGAACGACCATCTCGCGCGCGATCATCGTCACCTGCTGGAGGTCGTTCGAGGCGCCGGTCGACACATCCGGGTAGATGAGCTGCTCGGCCGCTCGGCCGCCCAGCGCTCCGATGATGCGAGCCCGCAGGTAGTCCTCGCCGTAGTTGAATCGATCGTCGATAGGGCTCTGAACCGTGACTCCGAGCGAGCCACCGTGCGGGATGATCGTCACCTTCCGGACAGGGTCTGCGCCTGGCAGCAACAGTCCCAGCAGCGCGTGCCCCGACTCGTGATAGGCAATGCGCTCGCGATCAGCTTGCGAAAGCATGAGGTGGCGCTCCGTGCCGAGAAGGATCCGATCGATGGCCTCGTAGAAATCGGTCGCGGTCACGACGCTCTCGCCTTTTCTCGCCGCACCCAGGGCAGCCTCGTTGACGAGGTTGCGTAGATCGGCTCCGACCAGGCCCGGGGTGCGGCCCGCGACCTCGTCGAGGTCGACGTCCGGACCCAGCGGAACGCCGGCGCTGTGGAGCTTCAGGATGGCGGCCCGGCCTCGCCGGTCTGGTGGCTGAAGCGTCACGCGACGATCGAACCGGCCCGGCCGCGTCAGGGCGGGATCGAGGATCTCACCCCTGTTGGTCGCGGAGAGGACGATCACTCCGACGCCGGCCTCGAACCCGTCCATCTCGGTGAGG
>PLYZ01000059.1 GCA_003151935.1 Candidatus Dormiibacterota bacterium
ACTTCGGCGTGTAGCACCGCTCGCCTTTGAGGTACAGCTTGGCGCCCTCGCGGCGGCAGAAACGGCAGACGGGACCGCTGTAGTTGGCCACTAGACCCGCCTCCGCTTGGGAGGACGGCAGCCGTTGTGCGGGATTGGCGTTACGTCGGTGATTGCGCTGACCTCCAAACCTGTTGCCTGCAATGAGCGGCTCGCGGCCTCGCGGCCGGCGCCCGGTCCACGCACGAACACCTCGATCGAGCGCATCCCGTGCTCGAGCGCCTTCTTGGCGGTCGCCTCGCCGGTCACCTGGGCGGCGAACGGAGTCGACTTGCGGCTTCCCTTGAAGCCCTGCGCGCCGGCCGAGCCCCACGAGATGACGTTCCCGTCGATATCGCTGATCGAGATGATCGTGTTGTTGAACGTGCTCTGGATGTGCGCCTGCCCGTTGACCACGTTCTTGCGTTCGCGGCGCCGGGTGCGGACGACCTTCTTCTTTGGCATTACTTACCTGCTTTGACCTTCTTCTTGCCGGCGACCGCGCGCTTGGGACCGCGGCGGCTCCGGGCGTTGGTGCGGGTGCGCTGGCCGCGGACGGGAAGGCCACGGCGGTGCCGGGAGCCGCGGTAGGAGCCGATCTCGGTCATGCGCTTGATGTTCTGCGCGACCTCGCGCCGGAGGTCACCTTCGATCAGCAGCTCCTTGGCGGTCGCCATCCGGTCGATGATCTGGCGGAGCCGGCCGACCTCTTCCTCGGACAGGTCCTTGACCCGCGTGTCCGGGTTGATGCCGGCGGTCTTGACCAGCTTTTTGGCGGTCGTGTTTCCGATCCCGTGGATGTACGTCAAAGAGATGACCGCCCGCTTCTGCGGGGGTATGTCGACGCCGGCGATTCTCGCCATCTAAACCTCTATCCCTGTCGCTGCTTGTGTTTCCACCCCACGAAATCTTCGATTTCGCGGGGACCCCGGAATCGTTCTTTCGAGAGCCAATTCCAAATTCATCCTTGCCTCTGCTTGTGTTTCCACCCCACGAAATCTTCGATTTCGCGGGGACCCCGGAATCGTTCTTTCGAGAGCCAATTCCAGATTCATCCTTGCCTCTGCTTGTGTTTGGGCGTCTTGGAGCAGATCACGCGAACCACCCCTTTGCGCTTGATCACCCTGCAGCTCGCACACATCTTTTTGACGGACGGACGTACTTTCATCTCCAAATCTCTCGAATTCGCCCTCGCGACCGGTCGCTGCTCGCTAGCTCGACGCCCACCTTGTCCCCAGCGAGGAGCCGGGTGAAGTGGGTGCCGGCACGATCGGCGACGTGTGCCAGGACTTTCGCCCCGTTCTCGAGCTCAACCCGGTAGACACCGTTGGGAAGAGGCTCCACCACGACCCCCTTCACGAGTGGGAGGCGTTGGGGCACGAACGGCGATTGTACCAAACCTGGCTAAGCGAGGGGGTTGGCGCTCAGTATGCTTCCGTCGCCCCTCACCCTCACCCTCTCCCCTGCAGGGAGAGGGGATTGGCTGTCAGGACTAGAGGTCCCCTGTCTGTGATCGCCACGGTGTGCTCGAAGTAGGCGGAGAGCGAGCCGTCGGACGTGCAGATCGTCCAGCCGTCCGGCTTCATGTACACCTCGTGGGAGCCGGCGTTGACCATCGGCTCGATCGCCAGGGTCATGCCGATCTTCAGCTTCGGGGGGGTGCCCGGGCTGCCGAAGTTGGGCACCTGGGGGTCCTCGTGCATCTCCCGGCCGATCCCGTGGCCCACGAACTGGCGGATGACGGAGAAGCCGGCCGCCTCGACGTGCTTCTGGATCGCGGACGAGATGTCGCCCAGGTAGCCACCCGGACGGGCTTTGTCGATCCCGACGTACAGGGCCTGCTCGGTCACCTTGATCAAGCGGGCCGCCTCCGGGGTGATCTTGCCGACGCCGACGGTGATGCCGACGTCAGCCCAGAAACCGTCCAGGACCAGCCCTAGATCGAGGCTGACCAGGTCGCCCTCCGCGACCTTGCGGTTGCCCGGGATGCCGTGCACCGCCTCGTCGTTGATCGAGACGCAGATCGACCGGGGGAAGCCGTGGTAGCCCAGGAAGCCGGGGGTCGCGCCGCCCTCGCGAATGAGCCGGTCGGCGATCCGGTCGAGCTCGATCGTCTTGACCCCGGGCTCGCACGCCTCCCGCAGCGGCGGGAGCACGGACGCGAGCAGGCTGCCCGCTCGGGCCATGAGGTCGATCTCGTGGGCGGTCTTGAGGTTGATCATTCGTTCTTCAGGCCCTCTTTGCCGGTTGGGCAGTCACCGCGGCCATGACCTGGCGGCTGATGTCATCGATTGTGCCCATGCCGTCGATCTCGGAAACCAGGCCTTCGCCGCGGTAGTGGTCGAGCACCGGGATGGTCTTCTGCAGGTAGACCTCGATGCGCGGCTTCACCGCCTCCGCCTTGTCGTCCTCCCGCTGCACGAGATCGCTCCCATCGGCTACGCACAGGGCGGTGCCGGGTGGGTAGGTGCGCTGGCACTGCGGGCAGACGAGCCTGCCGGACAGGCGCTGGAGCAGCTCATCGAGCTCGACCCTCAGGTAGAGAACACGGTCGAAATGCCTGCCGAGCTCGTGCATCAGGGTGTCGAGGGCCTCCGCCTGCGGGATGGTGCGCGGGAAGCCGTCGACGATGAAGCCTCGCCTGGAGTCCGGCTGCCGGAGCCGGTTGGCGATCATCGCGATCATGATCTCGTCCGACACGTAGTGGCCCGCGGCCAGGATGGGCTGGGCCTTCTGACCGAGCGACGTGCCGGCGGCGATCTCGGCGCGGAGCATGTCGCCGGTGGCGATGTGCGGGATGCCGAAATGCGAGCGCAGCATGTTGGCCTGGGTGCCCTTGCCGCTCCCTGGAGCCCCATACAAAAGGAGGTTCATCTTTCTTTCACGCCCCTCTCCCTGACCCTCTCCCCTGAACGGGGAGAGGGGATTCTTCCCTCACCTAATGAAGCCGCGGTACTGGCGCATGACCAGCTGCGTTTGCAGCTGTTTCATGGTGTCGAGGGCCACGCCGACGACGATGAGGATAGCGGTGCCTCCGAGATACATCGACTGAGTGTTGATGCCGGAGATCTTGGCCGTGGCGATCGGAAGGATCACCGTGATGAAGCCCAGGAAGGTCGCGCCCGCGAACGTTACGCGATTCATAACTGCGGCCAGGTAGTCCGCCGTCGGTCGGCCCGGACGGATGCCCGGGATGAAGCTCGAGTAGCGTTTCAGGTTGTCGGCGACCTCGTTCACGTCGAAAGTGATCGCCGTGTAGAAGTACGTGAATCCAAAGGTGAACGCGAAGTAGAGGGCGTTGTACGTGACCGCCATCCCCAGATTCGACGTGGTGGGCGAGAAGTTGCCTCTCACCCACGCCGCCGCCTTGTAATACCAGGTGTCCGGTGGTGCGCCGGTGAAATAGTTGGCGACGATCGTCGGCAGGAACATGACCGAGATCGCGAAGATGATCGGGATCACACCGGCGTGGTTGACGCGAAGAGGCAGGAAGCTCGCGCGGCTCTGCACCTGCTTCAGGCCGACCGTGCGCTGCGCGGATTGGATGGGAATCTTTCTCACCGCCTGCTGCACCTCGATGATCACGGCGGTCATGAGGAGCGCGACCAGGCCGAAAATGATGAAGGGCACGTAGGCCGCGAGGCCTCCACCGCTTGGGTTGGCGGCGGCGAAAACCGCCGCGACGCCCTGCGGCCCGCGGCCGATGATGCCAGCGAAGATGATCAGCGAGACGCCGTTGCCGATGCCGTACTCGGTGATCAGCTCGCCGAACCACATCAGCATGACCGTGCCAGCTGTGAGCACCAGCACGATCTGCAGGCGCTGGAACCAGTCGAGAGGACCGAGGATCGAAGGAGTCGTGTTCTGGAACAGAACGGTGAAACCGTAAGCCTGTCCGGCGCCCAGCACGACGGTGAGGTAGCGGCTCCAGCGGGTGATGCGACGCCGTCCCATCTCACCCTCTTTGGAGATCTCCTTGATCCGTTCGGAGATCACCGTCATGAGCTGCATGATGATCGTGGCGTTGATGTACGGGTTCATGCCCATGGCCACGACGCTGAATCGCGAGAGGCCGCCGCCCGAGAAGAGGTCGAGCAGTCCGAGCAGAGCCTGGTTGTTGAATAGAGAGGCGAGCGCGCTCTGGCTCGCGCCGGGCACGGCCACGTTGGCGAAGAGGCGGAAGGCGACCAGGATCCCGCCTGTGAACAGGATCTTGTTGCGGAGCTCCGGCAGCCGCATGGCGTTGACCAGGGCTTCGAACAGGTTCATGGCGCAGACCTGACTGTGGACACCGAGAGATTCGGTGCCGAGGTGGTCCAGATGCTAGGCGCGGCCGAGCATCGCAGCGCGCGCATCCGTGGATGCGTAAGCGAGAAGCGCAGGTCGCAACGACGCAGATGGGCCGCATGGGCGCCGAAGATCCGATGACCAGCGGTCAGGTCTGTGCCCATCCCCTAAGCCTTAGCCTCGTCGGGAGGGGTGGCCTCCTCGACCGTCTCGTTTGATGCGCCCTTATTCCCCACGAACTCGGAGGCTTCGCCGTGAGTTCGCGGGGACCCCTCCTGTTGCGCGCGCCCGGCGGCCGGGGCACCTTTCTCACGTGCCGGCTTCGCCGGCCGCTCCGCTTTCTCTGCCTTGGCGGGTGCCGGCTGCGCCGACTCCGCCGCAGGCAATGGCTTGGGCAGCTTGGCCGCCGTCCGCCTGGGCCCGATCTTGCGAGGCTCCCCGAGGACCTTGACGGAGCCGCCCTGCTTCTCGATCGCCTCGCGGGCGCTGACGCTGAAGAAGTGCGCTTCGACGGTCAGCTTGCGTTTGAGGCCACCGGTGCCGAGGATCTTGATCTCCATGCCCTGGTGGACCAGACCGGCCTCCAGCAAAGCCTCCGCGTCGACCCTTGCACCGTCGGGAAAGCGGCTGAGCTTCGAGAGGTTGACGACCGAGAAGACCCGATGGAACGGGTTCTTGAAGCCGGGCAGCTTGGGGATGCGCTGCGCGAGCGGCATCTGGCCGCCCTCGAAACCGACGCGGAAGCCTTCGCTGCGAGCGTTCTGTCCCTTCTGTCCGCGACCGGAGGTCTTGCCACGGCCGGAGCCGGTGCCTCGACCGATGCGGTCGGACTGGCGGTGGGCTCCCTTCGCGGGTTTGAGGTCGTGCAGCTGCACGGCTATTTACCCCTCTGGTGCTTCTTGTTGGAGCGGGAGCGCCAGATCTTGTACTTGCTGCGCTTGGGGCGGAGATACGGCTGGCCCTCGACAGCGACCAGGAAGTCGACCGCCTTGAGCATCCCTCGCACCGCGGGGTTGTCCGGAAGGTCGCGGGTCTGGTTCATGCGGCGAAAGCCGAGCGACTCCACCGTGGCTTTGATTGACGGAAGCGCGCCGATCGTGCTCTTCATCAAAGTTGCCCTGATGGGGCGATCCCCGGTTGATGCGGGTTTCTTGTTGGCTGCGGTCACTTGGTTTCCACCGGGGTCGGCTCGGCGCCGTTTGCAGCCGGCCCTTTCCCACCACTCTCCTGCCGCCGGTACGCGGCAGCCAGGCGCTTGCCGACGATCTGCTCGACCTCTTTGCCGCGCAGCTCGGCGATCTGCTGTGCGGTGCGCAGCTGTTGCAGCGCGGCGAGCGTCGCGCGCACGGTGTTGATCGGGTTGTTGGTGCCGTGGGACTTGGTGAGGATGTCCTTGATCCCCGCGGTCTCGATCACCGCGCGCATCGCGCCTCCGGAGATCACACCCGTGCCTGGGGCGGCGGGCTTCAGCATGATGCGAGCGGCGCCCCACTTCAGACGGACCTCGTGAGGGATTGTCGTGCCGACCATCGGGACAGTGATCATGTTGCGCTTGGCGACGTCCATGCCCTTGCGAATGGCCTCGGTCACCTCTTTTGCCTTGCCGATGCCCGCGCCGACGCGGCCGTTCATGTCGCCGACCACGATCAGCGCGCTGAACGAGAACTTGCGCCCGCCCTTGACCACCTTGGACACGCGGTTGACGCGCACGACGCGATCGGTGAGATCGGATCGCTCGCCGCTCGAATGCGGATACCTGGATCCCATTACTTAATCAGCCCATCCTTTCCCGGTCTGAAATCGCGGTGGCTGGGTGCGGATTTCAGACCGAAGTGACCATGGCGCCAGGTGGCCTGGGTTCCCCAGGACACCTCCCCGGTGAAAGCGGGAAGCGCGAAAAAAGCGGCTACTTTCGAGGTCGATTGCAAGGCAGGCGCCATCGTCACGTCTAAAACTCCAGTCCGGCTTCGCGGGCGGCGTCCGCCAAAGCCTTGATTCTGCCGTGGTAGAGGAATCCGCCCCGATCGAACACCACCGAGCTCACGCCCGCGGCCTTCGCTTTCGCGGCGATCTCCTTGCCGACCTGCCCGGCCTCGGCCATGCCGTTTCCTTTCGCTTTCAGCGCGACGGTCGATGCGGCCGCAAGCGTCCGGCTTGCCCCGTCGTCGATGAGCTGTGCGTAGACGTGGTTGAGGCTCCGGAAGACGGCCAGTCGAGGACGCTCTGGCGTGCCCGCCACGTGCACGCGCACGCGCCGGTGTCGCTTCGAGCGGCTCAGCTTGCGATCTGTTCTCTTGATCATGCGGAAGCCTTCGCACCCTTGCCGGCCTTGCCGGCCTTGCGGCGGATCTTCTCGCCCCTGTACATGACGCCTTTTCCTTTGTACGGCTCTGGTGGTCTCATTCCACGAAGGTTGGCGGCGACCTGGCCGACCGCTTCGTTCGAGATGCCGGAGACCGAGAACTTGGTCGGGTCCTGAACGTCGATCGAGACGCCCTGCGGCGGCTTGAACTTGATCGGGTGGGAGAAGCCGAGGCTCAGCACCAGCTCGTCACCCTGCTTGGCGACGCGATAGCCGACGCCGACGAGCTCGAGGTGCTTGACGAAACCGGTGTTGACTCCAGTGACCATGTTGTTGACCAGACTGCGGACAAGGCCGTGGAGGGCGCGGTGGCGGTAGCCGTCGGAGGGGCGCTCGAAGACGAGCTCACCGTCGACCTGCTTGACCGTGATGTCCTCCGGCAAGGTGCGCTCGAGCTGGCCCTTTGGACCCTCGACCTTGACGTGGCCCGGCTGCAGGGTGACCTTCACCCCGCCCGGCACCGGAATCGGCAGCTTTCCAATCCGCGACAACTCTCTTCTCTGAGCTCCTAATCACCCCACGAAATCTGCGATTTCGCGGGGACCCCGATTATCTGCTGTGCTTCACCAAACATATGCCAAGACTTCGCCGCCGAGCCCCTGACGCGTCGCCTGGCGACCGCTCATGACTCCTTCGGCTGTGCTGAGAACGGCGATTCCGAGCCCACCGAGGACTCGAGGGATCTCCGTCTTGCGCGCGTAAACGCGCAGGCCGGGGCGGCTGATCCTCTTCACGCCCGAGATGACCCGGGTGCGATCCGGGCGGGCCTTGAAGATGATACGCATCGTCTGAGTGGTTCCGTCGGCCTCGACCTCGTAGCCCGCGATATACCCCTCGTCCTTCAGGACGCGGGCGATCTCGAGCTTCAGCTTCGAAGCCGGGACCTTCACTTCGGGGTGTCGCGCCGCGTTGGCGTTGCGGACGCGCGTGAGCATGTCCGCAATGGGGTCGCTGACGACGCCCGCGGAAGCGCGCCTCGCGGGTTTTGCGTTTTTCGCGATTGCTGTAGCCATCACCAGCTCGACTTCGTCACGCCAGGGATGCGTCCCTCGGCGGCAAGGTTGCGGAAGCAGATCCGGCACATGCCGAACTTCCTGTAATAAGCGCGGGGCCGGCCGCAGATGCGGCAGCGGTTATGGAAGCGGACCTTGAACTTCGGGTGGACAAGGTCCCGCTTCCAGCGCTCGAGTTGTGATTTCTTCGCCAAGCCTTCTCTTACCTCTTGGAACCCCACAAAATCTTCGATTTTGCGGGGACCCCTGTGATTGCTGACGGCGTACTACTCATCTAAATCTCTACCTATCTTTTCTTGAATGGCATGCCGAGGCGCGTCAACAGACTGCGTGCCTCGTCGTCGGTGCGGGCTGTGGTCACGATCGATACTTCCAGCCCGCGAAGCTTGTCGATCTTGTCGTAATCGATCTCCGGGAAGATGACCTGCTCGCGCAGGCCGAGCGAGTAGTTGCCGCGGCCGTCAAAGCCTTCGGGGTTGACGCCGCGGAAGTCGCGGATTCGAGGCAGCGCGACGTTGAGCAGCTTGTCGAGGAAGAACCACATTCGCCGGCCGCGCAGGGTGGTCTTGATGCCGACGGTCTGGCCCGCGCGCAGCTTGAAGGCGGCGACCGACTTGCGCGCCTTGATCAGGGCGGGCTTCTGGCCCGTGATGGTGACCACGTCGCCGACCGCAGCGTCGAGCGCCTTGTCGTTGTCCTTGGCCTCGCCGATGCCGATGTTCACTACGACCTTGGCGATGCGGGGCACCTCCATGGCGTTGTCGTAGTCGAACTCCTTGGTCAGCTGCGGCGCGATCGTGTCGCGGTACAGCGTCAGCATGCGCGGCGGCGTTTCGGTTTTCGTGCCTGGAGCCTTGGGCGCTTCAGTCTTCTTCTGTGCAGCTTTCGCTTTGCTCACTGGGCCTCCGTCTTGCGCACTCGCTCGTACGGCTCGCCGCAGTGGCGGCACACGAGAGCGCGCGCACCGGATTCGAGGACGGTGTGCTTGGTGCGCGTCGGCCGCGAGCAGGATGGGCAGACCAGCATCACATTGGAATAGTCGAGCGCCGCCTCGAAGTCGATCACCCCACCCTGCGCAACGCTGACTCCGCCGCGGGTCTGTCCCGCCTTGGTGTGGCGCTTCAGGATGTTGACGCCCTTGACGACGATCTTGTGCTGGTCGGGGATGGTGCGCAGCACCTCGCCCTGCTTGCCTTTGTCCTTGCCCGTGACGACGATCACCGGATCGCCGGGGGCGAGGTCGAGCCAGCGGCGCGTGGGCGCTGCCTTGTTCTTGAGCATCTGGATTACAGGACCTCCGGGGCAAGGCTGATGATCTTCATGAAGTTACGCTCCCGTAGCTCGCGGGCCACCGGGCCGAAGATGCGAGTGCCGCGCGGGTTGTTCGCAGTGGCCAGCAGCACCGCTGCGTTCTCGTCGAAGCGGATCAGCGAGCCGTCGGGACGCTTGTATTCCTTGGTCACGCGCACGACGACGGCCTTCACGACCTCGCCCTTCTTGACCTGGCCGCCAGGCTGAGCCGACTTGACGGTCGCGGTGATGATGTCGCCCACCGAAGCGTACTTGCGGTAGTGCCCCCCGGCCACGCGGATGCACAGGATCTCTTTCGCTCCTGAGTTGTCCGCGACCTTTAGACGGGTTTCTTGCTGGATCACTTGGCTTTCTCGACAATCTCCAGCAGGCGCCAGCGCTTTTCCTTGGAGATAGGGCGCGTCTCGGTGATGCGGACCAGGTCGCCGACCCCGCATTCGTTTTTCTCGTCGTGGACCTTGAACTTGGTGCGCTGCCGGACGGTCTTGCGGTAAAGCCTGTGGGCCTTGGACGTGCCAACCTGGACGATGATCGTCTTGTCCATCTTGTCGGCGATCACCGTGCCCAGCCGGACCTTGCGCTGGCCGCGGGCGTCGGCCGCGGTCGGTTTGTGCGTCTCTGGCCTGGTTGACGTTGCGGTGTCGGTCATGAGATTTCCTCGGCTTTCTTGCGGGTGCGTTTGGGCTTGGCCGGTGCTGCGGGCGCTTCAACTGCCTCAGCGGGCTCTGCTTCCTGCGGCACGGTGACTGGTTCAAGGGCGTCCGCGACCAGGGTGGCGACGATTCCGAAGTCGCGCTCCCGCAGCACGGTCATGATCCTTGCGATGTCGTGCCGGACCTTGCTGATCTGGCTCGAGTTTTCGAGCTGGCCGACGGCGTGCTTGAAGCGGAGCTCATAGAGCTCGCGCCGCGCGGCGCGCATCCGGCCGGTGAGCTCGTCCGCCTCGAGCACCCTCAACTCGTCGACCTTCATCGAGCGCCTCCGGCGGCAGCCGATTCGGAGACGACAAAGCGAGTCTTGATGGGGAGCTTGGACGCGGCCAGCTTCATCGCTTCTTTGGCGACCGCGGGCGTGACGCCGCCCATCTCGAAGAGCACCCGTCCCGGCTTGATCACGGCGACCCACCCTTCAGGGTTGCCCTTGCCGGAACCCATGCGGGTCTCGGCCGGCTTCTTGGTGATCGACTTATCGGGAAACACGCGGATCCAGATCTGGCCGCCGCGCTTGACGTGGCGGGTCATCGCCCGGCGGGCGGCCTCGATCTGGCGGTTGCTCATCCAGCACGCTTCCATCGCCTGCAGGCCGAAGTCGCCGAACGCCACCGTGGCGCCGCGCGTGGCGATGCCGGTGCGCCGGCCGCGGTGCATCTTGCGGTACTTGACGCGCTTCGGGATCAGCATTTAGCTCTTTGCCTTTTTGGCGGTGGTGATCTTCTTGGCGGGAGCCTTGGTCTCAGCTTTCGCTTTGGGCGCGGCCTTGGCCTTGGTCTGGGTCTTCACTTCGGCCTTGACTTCTGTCTTTGCCTTCGGCGCCGCTTTCGGCCTGGCAGGTGTCTTCGGCTTGGCCTCGATCGCGGCTTCAACCCCAGCCGGAGCGCTGGTCCCAGCCGTTCGCGCGCGCCGCGGCGCGGGCGTGGCGGCGGTGACTTCGGCCACCGGCTCGGTGGCGGCGACCTGGACCACGGCCTGCGGTTCGGCCATGACCGCCGCCAGCTCGGGCTGCGGAGCGATGCTGTCCGCGATCGGCACCGAGGCGTCAGCCGCGGCCGCGACCTTCTTCGGCGCGACCTGGTCCTTGTAGATCCAGCACTTCACGCCGATCGCCCCGAACGTGGTGCTCGCGGTGGCGCGGCCGAAGTCGATGTTAGCGCGCAGCGTGTGCAGGGGCACGCGGCCTTCGCGGTCCCACTCGCGACGCGCCATCTCCGCCCCACGCAACCGTCCGCCGCAGTAGATCCGGACGCCCTTGGCGCCTGCGCGCATCGTGCGCAGGATCGCCTGCTTCATCGCGCGCTTGTAGCTGATGCGACGTTCGATCTGCGAGGCGATGTTCTCGGCTACGAGCTGCGCGTCGAGCTCCGGCTGCTTGATCTCCTGGATCGAGATGCGCACGCGGTTGCCGAAGCGCTTTTCGAGATCCTCACGCAGCTGGTCGACAGACGCGCCGCCCTTGCCGATCACGATTCCCGGCTTGGCGGTATGGATGGTCACGGTGAGCTGGGCGTTCGACGAGCGCTCCGTCTCGATCTTCGCGATGCCGGCATTGCGCAGCCGCGCGAGGATGACACGCCGCATCTCGAGGTCCTCGTGCAGCATCTTCGTGTAGTCCTTGGGGTTCGCGAACCAGTTCGCCTCCCAGGGACGGAACACGCCGAGACGGAATCCGTTCGGGTGGACTTTGTGACCCAAGCTGTTACTTAGCTCCTTGCGGACGGTCTTCGACGACCGCGGTGATGTGGCAGGTGCGGTGGAAGAATTCATGCGCCATGCTCCGGCTGACCGGCCGGCGGCGGCGGAAAGTCGGCCCCTCGTCGATCAGGATCTGCTTGAGCACGAGGTCGTCGCGGTTGAGGTTGAAGTTGTGCTCCGCATTGGCCGCCGCCGACTTGATGGCCTTGGCGACGTCGCGGGCCGCGTGCTTGGGCGAGAACTCGAGCTGCGCCAGGGCTTCAGACACCTTCATGCCCTTGACGGAGTCGGCCACCAGCCTTGCCTTGCGCGGCGTGCGGCGGACAAACCTCGAAACTGCGGAAACTTCCATCGTCGCCACTTCTACTTCAGAGCCGTCGATTTTTCGGTGTGGGTGCCATGGCCGCGGAAGTGGCGCGTGGGCGCGAACTCGCCGAGGCGATGGCCGACCATGTTCTCGCTGATGAAAACGGGCACGTGCTTGCGGCCATCGTGGACCGCGATGGTGTGCCCGACCATGTCGGGATAGATGACCGACGCACGCGCCCAGGTGCGGATCACCTTCTTGTCCCGCGTTGCGTTCATCTTGTCGATCTTCTCTTTCAAGGGGGCGCTGATGAACGGCCCCTTCTTCAGTGAGCGTGACATGAATTAAATGACCCCTTCCTTCCCGGTCTGAAATCGCGGTGGCTGGGTGCGGATTTCAGACCGAAGTGGCAATGGTGCCAGGTGACCGGGTTCCCCGGCCACCTCGGCCGAGCACGAAGCAATCACGAACTGCCATTGCAATTCGCTCCGAAACTGGTAGGCAGGCACCATTCCCACGTTTATTTCTTTCGTCCCTTCTTTTCGCGGCGGCGGATGATGAGCTTGTCCGAGGCCTTCTTCGGCTTGCGCGTGCGGTAGCCCAGGGCGGGTTTGCCCCATGGCGTCTTCGGGTTGCCGCCGGGTCCGGTCTTGCCCTCGCCACCGCCGTGCGGATGGTCGCGGGGGTTCATCGTCGAACCGCGCACGGTGGGCCGCACGCCGAGCCAGCGGCTGCGGCCGGCCTTGCCGCCTGACTCGTTCTCGTGCTCGATGTTACCGACCTGGCCGATCGTGGCCTGGCAGCGAACGTGAATNNCCGCGACCGAGCGTGAGCTCGATGTTGTGGATCGTCGAACCGACCGGGATGTTGGAGAGCGGGAGGGCATTGCCGATGCGTACCGGAGCCTCTTCCCCACTTTCGATCGGGTCGCCGACCTTCAGGCCGAGCGGCGCGAGGATGTATCGCTTCTCGCCGTCCTTGTAGTGGATGAGCGCGATGCGAGCACTGCGGTTCGGGTCGTACTCGATGGTCGCGACCTTGCCGGCGATGCCGTGCTTGTCGCGCTTGAAGTCGATCTTCCGGTAGAGCTTGCGGTAGCCGCCGCCCTGGTGGCGCGTCGTGATGCGACCCTGGTTGTTGCGACCGGCGTGCGTGGGGAGTGACTCGAGCAGGGTCTTCTCCGGCTCGGTGGCCGTGACCTCGTCGAAGCCCGACACGGACATGAAGCGGCGCCCGGGGCTGGTCGGCTTGTACTTTCTAATCGGCATTCTTTATCTCAGACGCTCCCGAACAGGCCTTCGATCTTCTGACCTGGGCCTAGCGTGACGATCGCCTTCTTCCAGTCGGCCGTGTGACCGATCGCTACGGCCCTGCGCTGGCTGCGGCGGCGCTTGCCGCGCATCGTCACGGTGTTCACGTCGCGCACCTTGATGCCCTGCGTCTCGTACTGCTCCTCGAGCGCCTTCTTGATGTCGGTCTTGGAGGCGCGCGGCGAGACGCGGAACGTATACCTGCCCTGCGTGTAGAGCTGGTACGTGCGCTCCGTGATGACCGGGCCGATCACGATCTCTGAAGCGGCTCGAGTCGTCATTTTCCGTTTCGCTCCCGCGCGCTGAAGTTCTCTTCCAGCAGCTCGAAGCAATCCTTCGACAGGAGCAGGTAGGTGTGGGTGAAGAGGTCGCGGATGTTGATGTTCCTCGCGAGGATCGTCTTCGCGCCGGACAGGTTCTCGAACGATCGGCTGACGACCACATTCGGGGCCGGCAGGACGATGAGCGCCGACTTGTCGAAGCCAAGGGCTTGCATCAGGTCGGCGGCCTGCTTGGTCTTCGGCTCGTCGAAGACAAAGCTCTCGATGACGCGAACCTGCCCGTCGAGGGCCTTCTGGCTCAATGCGGAACGCAGGGCAAGCCGCCGCATCTGCCTGGGCATGCGCTGCTCGTAGCTGCGCGGGTGCGGACCGAACACCGTGCCACCGCCCTTCATGGACGGTTCGCGGATCGAGCCGTGGCGCGCACGACCGGTGCCCTTCTGCCGGTACGGCTTGGCGCCGCCGCCGGAGACGTTGCCGCGAGTCTTGGTCGACGCCGTGCCCTGGCGGGCGTTGGCGAGCTGGCGGAGGTAGGCCTGGTGCATGACCGGCATGTTCGGCTTCTCGTCGAATACCGCCTTGGGGAGCTCGACCTCTCCGTTGCGCTCGCCGAGGGCGTCGAAGAAAGGCGCCTGGAGCGGGTTGGTCTCAGCAGCCTGCTCGGCCTTTTTCTTCGCGACCGGGCGGGTTTTCGTGGCGCCGCTGGCCTTGGTGGCCGTTTTGGTCGTTGCGCTGGTTGTTTTGGTCGTCTTGGGCTTGGCCGCGGGCATCAGACCTTCCTCCCGGTCGGCTTGCCGGACGGTCCCTTGACCTTCACGGGCTTGGTCGACTGCCTGACGAGCACGAGCGCTCCCCGCGCCCCGGGCACGCCGCCCTTGAGCAGCAGTAGGTTCCGCTCGGCATCCACTCGTACGACCTTGTAGGCGCGTGCGGTGGTCCGCACGTTGCCCATCTGTCCCGACATCTTCAGGCCTTTGAAAACGCGGGCCGAGTCCGTCGAACCGATCGCGCCCGGCTGGCGGACGTTCATCGAGCCGTGCGACTCGGGGCCGCGGCTGAACTTGTGCCTCTTGATGAGGCCCTGGAAGCCTTTGCCTTTCGAGTGTGAGGTGACGTCGACGATCTCTCCTGCGGCGAAGATCTCAGCCTTGAGCTCCTGGCCGGACTCGAGCCCCTCGTAGCCACGAATCTCGACCACGTGACGGTGCGGTTCGAGCTTCGCCTTCTTGAACTCGCCCAGCTCGCCCTTGCTCAGCTTGCGCTCGGCCACGACATCGAAAGCGATTCGAGCGGCGGCGTACCCGTCTTTCTCCGCAGTGCGCAGACCGAGCACGTGGCACGGGCCGGCTTCGAGCACGGTGACCGCCGTGGTCGTACCGTCGGGGTTGAAGAGCTGGGTCATCCCGAGCTTCTTGGCGAGGAGGCCTTTCAACTCTTTATCTCGATGCTGACGCCCGCCGGAAGGCTGAGGCGCATGAGCGCGTCTACGACGCGCGGATTGGGGTCGAGGATGTCGACGATCCGTTTGTGCGTCCGCATCTCGAACTGCTCACGCGAGTCCTTGTCGATAAATGGCGACCGGATGACGGTCACCTTGGAGATCTCGGTCGGAAGCGGGATCGGGCCGGCAGTGCGCGCGTTCGTACGGCGGGCGGTGTCCACGATCTTGTCCGCCGCTTGATCCAAGACCCTGTGGTCGTAGGCCTTGAGCCGAATCCGAATCTTTTGCGCCACCTGCTGCCCTTTTCCCCTCTTCTACTTACTTGACGACTTCCGTGGCCACGCCGGCGCCGACGGTCTTGCCGCCCTCGCGGATGGCAAAGCGAAGCCCTGGCTCGATGGCGATCGGCTCGCCGAGGGTGATGTCCATCACGACGTTGTCGCCGGGCATGCACATCTCGACGCCCTCGGGCAGCTTGACCTCGCCGGTTACGTCGGTGGTGCGCATGTAGAACTGCGGCCGGTAACCCGTGAGGAACGGCGTGTGACGGCCGCCCTCTTCCTTGGACAGCACGTACACCTG
>PLYZ01000037.1 GCA_003151935.1 Candidatus Dormiibacterota bacterium
TGCACAGCTATGCCGCCAAGAAGGTAGCCTCACTCGCAGATCATTTCGACCTGATCAGGCCGGCCGAGATCGAGTTCGACCGCGACCTGAAAAAGAGGAGGCAACCGCTGGAAGTCGTCAAGGTCACGCCGTATCTGTTGGGTCACCGGCTGGCCGACCAGCGTGCCCACGAGACCGGTCGCCTGCCGCGCGCCACCTTTGATCTGGCGCTCGACAAGCTCGACGGTGAGCTCGCGCAGCTGAAAGAGCAGGTCAAGTCCCATCTCTAAACGGAGTGGAATCTCTGGCACCTGGAGGGCCAAGCAGCGAGTCCCTGATGCGCCGGGTTTCGGCGATTTTGATCCAGTACGCAACTTAAGCTTCATCACGTGCACCGGCGATTAATTCAACCGCAACTGCTGCAAAGCGGTCCTGCTCATCGTCGAAGCCAGCTGGGTAGGCGTCCCGGCATGACCCTTCATGGCGTCGCGCCAGACCTGCGGATCGCCTTCGTTTCTTCTAACCTGCCTCGTCGCTGCGGCATTGCAACGTTCTCGGCGGACTTGATGGCTGCCGTCAAGGCGGCCGATCCACGCGTGACGTGCCGCATCGTGGCGATCGACGAGCCAAATGCGATCCGGCTGTATGGCGACGAGGTCCGCTGGCGCATCAGGCAGGGGGACGCGAGCAGCTACCGCGCTGCGGCTGAGGCGATCAACCGCTCAAGCGTCAATATTGTCAACGTGCAGCACGAATTCGGGCTATACGGGACATGGACCGATGGCGTGTATGAGGATCACCTGCACCCCTTTCTCGAAGCTCTGCGGAAGCCTGTCGTAACTACCCTGCATACGGTGCCGACCGAGCCGACGACCTCGATGCGGGGTGCGGTCCGCGCCGCTGCCGAACTGAGCGACGCGATCGTCGTGATGGCCGACGTGGCGGTTGGTCTCCTGGCGGATCGGTATGGCATCGCCGAGGTGCCCGTGGTGATACCGCACGGCATGCCGGCGATCCAGCCTCACGGCCGGGGCCGGATGAAGAAGAAGCTGGGCGTGCCCGGCCGGACGATCATTTCAACTTTTGGCCTCGTCGACCCCCGCAAGGGCATCGAGTACATGATCGAGGCAATGCCGGCAATCGTCGCCGACCATCCTGCGACCCTATACGTGATCGCGGGCCAGACTCACCCGGAGTTGCGCCGCAGCGATGGCGAGAAGTACCGCAATCAACTGGTCGAGGCGGTCGAGCGCCTCGGACTTCAGAACCACGTCTCCTTCATCGATGAATACATGGCGCAGCGGGACATCATCGAGCTGCTGCTCGCGAGCGACGTTTACGTCACGCCATACCTCGACCCGCAACAGATAACGAGCGGCACGCTCGCATATGCGCTCGGGGCCGGCAAGGCGATCGTCTCCACCGCTTACCTTCACGCCACGGAGGCGCTGGCCGACGGCCGCGGAATTCTTGTCCCGTTTCGAGATCCCGCCGCCCTTGCGGATGCCGTCATCTCTCTGCTCGACCACCCAGACCGCAGGCAGGCACTCGAACACGCGTCCTACGCGTACGCCAGCGACATGTCGTGGCCCCGGACAGGGGAGCACTGGCTGGCCCTGATGCGCCTGGTTGCCTCCTCGTCGCCGCCCACGTCCCGCCGACCGGCCACATGAGCGGCGTCCCAGCCGAAGCTCTCGCGCACCGCCTCGCCAACAACCCGATCTTGACCAGCGCGGATGTGGCTCCATCGCAGGCCGCCCTCGAGGTGGTCTCGGTGTTCAACGCCGCCGCGGCGCAAGTGGGCAAGGAGACGATCCTGCTGCTGCGGGTTGGAGAGTATCCCCGCCGCATGACGGGCCTCATGTCCCCGACTGCGAGGACCCTCGACCTGGCCGCCCCACACGAGGTGCTTCAACCTCTCCCGCCTGGGACGCTGGGTGAGGACGTGATCGGGATCGCCTACCTGGATCCGGCCACTAAACCTCAGCGCGTGGTCGTGGCCTATGTCCGCAAAGATCTCCCTGGGCTCGATCTGAGTGATCCCCGCGCGGTCCGGGTCACAGTGCCTCCTGCCACGCCGGGTGGCCGGGCCGAGGTCAGAGACTATCTGACGCAGATATCGCATCTGCGCGTGGCCCGCAGCAGCGACGGAGCTCATTTCGTAGTCGATCCACTTCCGGCGGTAGTCCCCATGGACACGTTCGAGGAGTACGGATGCGAGGACCCTCGCGCGACGCTGATCGATAACGCTTGGCACATCACCTATGTCTCGGTGGGCTCGGTAGGCATCACAACCAGCAGGCTGACCACGACCGACTTCAAGACCTTCGAGCGCCGCGGACTCATGTTTCTACCCGACCACAAGGACGTCGTGCTGTTTCCGGGCCGCGTAAGGGGCCGATACGTCGCCCTGACCCGGCCCATGCCCTCGTCATTCAACCGCGTGCTCGGGATTTGGATCGCGTTTTCCGACGACCTGGTGGGCTGGGGTGCGCACCGACCGTTGGCGTTGCCCCGCCGGGGGATGTGGGACAGTGTTCGCACTGGCGCGGGCGCGGTGCCATTCCGCGTACCTGAGGGCTGGCTCGAGCTCTACCACGGCGTGAACGCCGACGGCCACTATGCGATGGGCGCGCTGCTGCTGGACGCCGAGGATCCAACCCGGGTCATCGGCCGTTCGCCGGAACCGATCCTTGTGGCGACCGAGGATTACGAGAGGTCAGGCTTTTACAACAACACGGTCTTCTCATGCGGCCTCGTCCCGCTGGACGATCGAGGCGAACGGATCCGGATGTACTACGGCGCCGCGGACTGTCGGATGGCCGCGGCCGACTTCGACGTGAAATCGATCGTCGCCTCTCTTGCACCGTGCTGAGGCAGCTGGCCGCGCTGACGCGGCCCTTACCGGCAGCCGGGCCACGCGCACTGGCGCTCGCCGTCTATTCCGGCGCGACGGGCGAGCACTTCGAAGCCCGTGAGCGGGGGGTGGAGGGTGTCGCCTGCGTGGACGACGCTGCGCGTGCGTGTGTCCTTTTGTCCAAGCTCTGGGCCGCCACCGGGAATGACACACTCAGGCGGTGGGCTGACGGGCTGCTTGATTTCGTGCTCTGGATGCACGCCGGCGACGGCCGCTGGCATAACTTCGTCTATGACTGGCAGGGCACGCGGAACACCGACGGTCCAACGTCGGCAGCCGGGATCAACTTCTGGCAGGCACGGGCGACCTGTGCGCTCGCAGAAGTGAGCCTTCTCTTGGACAACGATTGGGCACGTGCCATCTTGACCGGGGCTCTCGCCGCAGCCGCGTCTGCATCGCCCCCATCAGATGTTCGCGCCATTCACGCGCTGGGCGCGTTGGTCCTTCTCCGGCGAGCGCCCGACCCCTGGCTCTCCCTGCACCTCACCGCGTGGTGCGACGAGCTCGCCGAGTGTCGCCGCGAAGGAATGCTGATGAACTCGCCCGACGAGCGTGACCGGCCCCACCTTTGGGGACACGTGCAGGAAGCGGTGCTGGCCGATGCCTCGCTTGTGCTGGACAGGAAGGATCTGCGCGCTCTCGCCGTCGGCAGCGCCGAAGCTGTCTTTGCGGAGGTCATCGAGTCTGGTTTCGACCTCCCACACGTCCACAGCTACGATGTGCAGTCGGCGGTGTTCGTCATGGACCGGCTCGCGGCGGTCACCGGCGAATCTCGGTACGTGGAGTTGGCCCGGAAGGCCCGGAGCTGGTTCGATGGCCGCAACCCTGCCGGCGCCGTGATTTTTGACCGAGCTGCCGGTCGCGTCGCCGATGGGCTCGACGATGGCCGCCTGAACGATCGTTCAGGGGCTGAGGCGAACATCTCGGCGGGCCTTGCGCTGTTGGACGATCCGGTGGCACTTTCCAGGGCTAAAAGCTGGTCGCAAGTCTGGTAGCCGGCGCCCACCCAACACTTGAATGTCCTGCGGCCCACCGCACCGCGACAGGTGCCAAAGGTCCCTATTTGCGCAGGTCGTTTGGAGCTAGCTTGGATTAGATCGCGGTTCATTCTGTAAGGATGGATAGACGTGTGGCACAGGATCAGTCGATCGAGGTGCTGTCGCCCGACGAATGCTTTCTTCTGCTTAGATCTCGCGACCTGGGCCGGATCGCGTTCAGCATCGAAGGCCAGCCCGAGGTCTTTCCGATCAACTATGCGATGGAGGGCCAGATCGTGGTGTTCCGGACCGCTCCGGGTACCAAGCTCGACCATGTCCCAAAGGCCAGGCTCGCCTTCGAAGTGGACGACTGGGACCCCAAGCTGCGCATAGGCTGGAGCGTCGTGGTCAAGGGCCTCGCCGAAGAGGTCACCCGAAATCTGGGGCGCACCGCGGATCATATTCGAATCGCGCCTGTGCATCCGGTTGCGCCCGGCGAGCGCTGGCACTGGCTGGCCATCAAGCCCTCGGAGGTGTCGGGTCGGCGCTTCCAGGTGCGGGCGGGATCGCAACGCCGCGCTCGGGACTGGCGTCGCCCTCCTCCTGGCGACTACATGCGACCCTGAGGTCCATGGATGGATCTGGTGGGCTTGAAGCGCTGGTAATGAGATAAGCGGCTCTGCGCTTTAGAGCTCTTCGGCGACGAGCTCTGGGTGCACGTTGACCGCAGCCTGTAGGCGTCGCCTGCACAGTAGGTCAGGCGTGGCTCCAAAAACGCCGATGACGTGCGCGGCCTGAACGCTCCCCCCAGGCCATCGCGACCGGCAGCGGTCGGCCGTGCTGCAGGGTCGCCATCAGGGTGGCGCCGTACGCTGGCACCTCTCAGGTCGGAGTGGACCAAGAAACGTTGACCGACTGGTTAAACTATGGTCAATGCTCAAGACGGCTCCTTTGGCCGCGCCTGCCGGCGCTCCGAACCGCAAGGTCGACCTGGTCCGGACTGCCTACCGGCTGTTCAGTGAAAAGGGCGTGCACCGCGTGCCGCTGGACGAGATCGCGTCCGCAGCCGGCCTCAGCAAGGGCCTGGTGATCTACTACTTCAAGACCAAGGAGAACCTGGTCCTGGAGACTATGCGGTGGGCGCTCGACACCACCGCCGAACGGGTCCGGCAGGCGATGGCGAAGGCCACCACGCCGCATGGGAAAGTGCTGGCGATGATCGAGGGGATCTGGTCCGGAGCCGAGACCAACCGCCGCTTTTACCTTCTCTATCTCGATCTCGCCGGCCATGCGGCCAGGGTCCAGCACTTCACGAAGCTCAGCGCCACGTTCCATTCGGTCGTCAACGCGCTCTACGCCGAGGTGATCGCCCAGGGCGTCGCGGAGGGGGCCTTCGCGGTCGAGGATCCCGAGGAAGGGGCGGTGGCGTTGCGGGCGATTATCGACGGGCTTTTCTTGCAGTGGCTGCAGGAGGCCGACTGGGAACGGCTCCACCCCTGGTACCGCGACACGTGCAAGCGCGCCGCGGTCGCTTACCTGGCTCGGACGCCCGGTTCCCCGGCGGCGTAAGGCCTTCCCTGGGGCCCAGCCAATGGCGCCCCACCACTTGACTTGACTGACTGGTCAGTCTAAGATCCAGGTGGCGCCGCGGCGCCACAGCCGGCAAGCGTCAATGAGGAGCGCTGTCCATGGCGGTCGAGGTCCGATCCGGGTTCGAGGCGATCCTCGAGCCATGCTCAGAGCTGGCGGAGGACGTCACCTACCCGAGCGTCAAGCGCTGGCACGAGAACCACCCGGGCGGACATGTCGTTGGCCACTTCCAGGTCTACTTCCCGGAGGAGCTCATTCACGCGGCCGGGATGCTGCCGGTCACGCTGATGGGCGCGGGCTCCCGGCTCGAGGCAAAGCAGGCCGACTCTCACATCGGTTCATTTATCTGCTCGATCTGCCGCACCTCGCTCGAACTCGGCTTCAGCGGCCGCGTCGGCTTCATGGACGCCTTCTACACGACCCCGATTTGCGACGTGGCGCGCAACCTCGCCGGCATCTGGGGACGCAACTTCAAGGGGATGACAGCGGAGATCCTCTACCTGCCCCAGAACGCAAACGGCAAGGGTGCCGTGACATATCTACGCGACGAATACGGCCGCGTCCTCGCCGAGTTGGAGCGGATATCCGGCCGGCCCATCGAGGAGGCCGACCTCCGTCGCAGCATCGGCGTCTACAACGAGAACCGGCGTTTGCTCCGAGACCTCTACCGGATCAAGCGGGAGACGCCCTGGCTGCTCGCCACCACCGAGGCCTACGTCCTTGCCAAGGCGGGCACCGTGATGCCGCGGGAGGAGCACAACGAGATCCTCCGCTCGGCGCTGGCCGAGATCCCGAACCGGACCGGCCGCCGCCAGGACCGGGTCCGGGTGGTATTCGAAGGCGGCTTCTGCGAGCAGCCCCCTCTGGACATGCTGCAGCTGATCGAGGAGGCCTGCTACATCGTCGACGACGACCTCCTGCTCGGGATGCGCTGGATCGACCAGGACGTCCCACAGACCGGCGACCCGCTGTTTGCGCTCGCAGAGAGCTACATCGAGCGGTCTACCTACAGCCCAGTGCAGCACGACGACCGCAAGCCCAAAGAAGAGATGCTCCTCCGCCGCGTCGAGGAGTCCGGTGCCGCCGCCGTGATCCTCGCCGCGGCAAAGATGTGCGAACCCGGCCTGGACGAGCAAGTCGCCTACCAAAAGACCCTCGAGACAAAGCAGATCCCGTTCCTGCTTCTCGACTTCGAAGAGAAGATGACAGCTTTCGAGCGGATGCGGATGGAGGTCGAGACCTTCGTGGAATCGATCCTCTTCGACTAGGAAAGGAAAATGATAGAAACCAAAATTTCGCTCACACGGACTCCCTCGGCGCAGCCGGAACGCGACCTGGTCGGCCGCGGCCGGCGCGACGGCAATCGCCTGTTCAAGGAGTGGTACACAGAGCTCGACGCGGCCGCCGAATCGGGCGATCCGTCTGCCTACGTGTTCGTGATGGGCTCGACGGCTGAGGTCCTCAAGGCCTTCGACTTGAACCTTGTCTTCCCCGAGATCAACTCGCTCCAGATGGCCGTCCGCAAGGTGTCCCTCGACTACCTCAACAAGGCCGAGGACTATGGCTACTCGACCGACGTCTGCGGNNTGGGTCGAGATCTGGCAGCGGATGTACGGCTGCAAGGTCTTCGTCCTCGACATCCCCGGCCAGCGGGGTATCGGCTGGAGCAGCGAGCCCGGCAGCGAGCAGTTCGAGAACGACCGGCGCTACGTGCAGAGCCAGTTGGAAGAGTTGATCGAGGCCTGCGCGGCGGTAACTGGAAAGCCGTTCAAGATCGAACGCCTGCAGGAGAACCTCGCCCACGTCAACCACATGGCGGCCGACTGGAGCGCCGTGCTCAAGCTCAACCAGAACATCCCGGCGCCCTTCAACGCCATGGCGGACGGCCTCGCGTACATGGGGGTGCTGAGCGCCTACCGGGGCACCGAGACCGGGGCTCGCTATATGGCCGAGCTGCGCCAGGAGATGGAGTACAAGGTCCAGAACGGGATCGGCACCATCACGGAGGAGCGCTTCCGCCTCCACGGCGTCGGCCCCGCCTGCTACGCGTATTTCCGGCGCTTCCTGGAGCTGTTCCAGGAGTGGGGCGCGGTCTACGTCAACTCGGAATACCTCGCCTACGCCGGCGGCGGGCTCGACCAGGGCATCGAGTTCGATGTCGAGCGGCCGCTGGAGAGCCTCGCCGAGCAGTTGCTGATCACCGGCCGGCGCTCGATGTCGAACATGTTCTTCAGCCAGGACCAGCTCGCCGACGCCGTCCGCGACTGGAAGTGCGATGGCATCGTCTATCACTCCGTCAAGAGCTGCCGGACCGTCAGCACGGGAATGGCCGACAGTCGGGAGTACCTGACCAAGACCAAGGATGTCCCGTCGCTCTTCGTCGAATCCGACCTGGTCGACCCGCGCCTGTGGTCGGAGGCCCAATTCAAGAACCGGATCGACGCCTTCTTCGAGGCGCTCGGAGCCCGTAAAGCGGCCGCCCTGGTGGCGGCCAAGAGGTGAACCAAATGCTAGTAGGAGGAGTTGACGTCGGCTCTACCCAGACCAAGGCGGTCATCATGGACGGCCAGCGCCGTGTGCTCGGCCGGTCGCTGATCGACACCGGGGGCATCATCACCGCCGCCGCCGAGAACGCGTTCCAGCTCGCGGTCGCGGACGCCGGCGTCGAACGCTCGGACGTGGCCTACGTGGTTGGCACCGGCTACGGCCGCTACAAGGTCACATTCGGCGATACCCAGGTCACCGAGATCAGCTGCCACGCACGCGGCGGGCAGTACCTGTTCCCGAAAACCCGCACCGTCCTGGACATCGGCGGCCAGGACACGAAGGCGATCAAGATCGGGTCTGAGGGCCAGGTCCTCGACTTCTGCATGAACGACAAGTGCGCCGCGGGGACCGGTCGGTTCCTCGGTGCCGCCGCCATGGCGCTGGACATCCCGCTCGGCGAGCTGGGTCCACTGGCGCTGTTGGCGAAGAACGCGGTCAAGATCACGACCACCTGCACCGTCTTCGCCGAGACCGAGATCATCAACTGGCTCGCGCGCGGGAAGAAGGTGGAAGACGTCCTGATGGGAGTCCACCAGGCGATCGCGACTCGCAGCATCTCACTTCTGCGCCGCGTGGGCGTCGAGGACGAGGTCACCTTCACCGGTGGCGTCACCCGAAACAACGCGATGGTGAAGATCCTCGAGGAGATGCTCGAGACTCACCTGAACGTCAGCGAGGAGGCCCACTACATGGGCGCGATTGGCGCATCGCTGTTCGCCCTCGAGAAGGCGCAGTCGGGAGCCGCGGGCGCGGTCGAGGCGATCACCGTCGGCGCCAAACTGGACTCGACTCGTGCTCTGGTGAGCGACTGCGAGGTCTGCCCCGAGCTCCCCGATCGAAGGTTCAACGAGGCGCAGGAGCGCCTGGGCAAGCCGCCCCAGCTGATCCAGGTCGCCCGGATGCCGGAGGTGGCGAAGCGATGATCAGGGTTGTCGGCATCGACGTCGGCGCGACCTACACCAAGGCGCTCGTGCTCGACGAGGACAAGAACATCATCGGCCGCTCGATGGTCAAGACCGGTTTCAACCTGGCCGGGGCTGCCGAGCGCGGATACGCCGAGGTGCTCGGGTCGGCGGGCCTCTCCGAAGAGGAGGTCGACTACGTCGCCTCGACTGGATACGGCCGCTACGTCGTCCCCATGCGTGACCTCCAGATCACTGAGCTGACCTGCCACGCAAAGGGCGCCTTTCACCAGTTCCCGAACACCCGGACGGTGCTCGACGTCGGCGGTCAGACCGTCAAAGCGATCAAGCTCGACGACCGCGGCAAGGTTCGCTCCTTCCGCCTCAACGATAAGTGCGCTGCCGGCACCGGCGCCTTTCTCGAGAAGACTGCCCGCTACATGGGACTCGACCCGGCCGAGATCGGCTCGCTGGCGATGGTCTCCATGGAGCCCGTGACGATCTCCAGCGTGTGCGCGGTCTTCGCTGAATCAGAGGTCATCAACCATCTGACCAGCGGCACCAGACCGGAGGACATCATGTACGGCGCCGTGCTCTCGCTGGCCGGCCGCG
>PLYZ01000075.1 GCA_003151935.1 Candidatus Dormiibacterota bacterium
GTTGCAACGACTCCATGAACCCAAGACTGGGATTACACCCGTTTGGCGCCAACCGTGCCCCTGCGGAATCTAATCTGAGTCAGTGAGCATCACGCTCGACCGGCACAGCTTTCCCTTCACCGCGATCGTGGGTCAGGAGTCCATGAAGCTCGCCCTGATCCTGAACGCCGTCGTGCCGACCATCGGCGGCGTCCTCATCCGCGGAGAGAAGGGGACCGGCAAGTCGACCGCCGTCCGCGGCCTGGCCCGCCTCCTGCCCGAGCACGAGGTGGTGGAAGGCTGTCATTTCGGCTGCGACCCCACCGACCTCGAAGCGCTCTGTGCCGACTGCCGCCAGAGGTTCAAGTCCGCCGGCGTGCTGCCCTCCCATAAGCGCCGCATGCGGGTCGTCGAGCTGCCCATCAACTCATCGGAGGACCGCGTGGTCGGAACGATCGACATCGAAGCCGCCCTGCGCACCGGGACCAAGCGGTTCGAACCCGGAGTCCTCGCCGAGGCCAACCGGAACATCCTGTACGTCGACGAGGTCAACCTACTGGATGACCACATCGTCGACGTCCTCCTCGACGCCGCGGCGATGGGCGTCAACGTCGTGGAGCGCGAGGGCGTGTCGTTCGCCCATCCATCGCGGTTCATCCTCGTCGGGACGATGAATCCAGAAGAAGGCGAGCTGCGGCCGCAGCTGCTCGACCGCTTCGGGCTGTGTGTCGACGTCGAAGGCATCCGCGATCCCGACGAGCGGGTGCTTATCGCCGAGCGCGATGCCGCTTTCAAGCGAGGCGACCACGAGTTCGCAAACGAGTTCGCCGCGGCCGACCGCAATCTCTCCCGCGCCTTGGCGGAGGCGATCGCCGCCGTGAAAAACGTCCGCGTCACGCCCGGCCACGCGCGCCTCATCTCCTCGATCTGCGTCGAGGCCGCGGTGCTCGGACACCGAGCGGACGTCGTCATCGACCACGCCTCGCGCGCCCTCGCGGCGTATCGCCGGCATGCGACTCCCAGTCGCGAGGACATCTATGACGCCGCGACCCTTGCGCTCGCCCACCGGGCCAGGCAGCCCCTGCGCAGGGACCCAGACGAGACCACCTCGCCATCCGAACAGGGCGAAGAGCAGCAGGGTTCCAAGCCGTCCGAGTCCGAACCGGGTGATCCGCAAGCCTCCGACAGCGAGTCCGCCGCGGACTCGTCGGCCGAGGCGAGCGCCAGCGCTTCGGATAGCGGTGAGCAGACCGCCGGCAGCGATCAGGGGATGACCACTGGAGGCTCGAGCGGAAATGAATCGGCCCCCGACGCGCTCGAGACCTTCAACCTCCGGCGGATCGACCTTCCCCGCCAGCGCCGCGTGCGCAAGCAGGGCGGCAAGCGCTCGGCGAGCCAGACGGCGGATCGCCGGGGACGCTACGTGCGCGCCGAGCCCAGGGCGAAGGTCAACGACCTTGCCATCGACGCGACAGTCCGGGCGGCCGCCCCGATGCAGAAGAATCGCGGCCGTCTGGCCGGCGAACGGCTGAAGCTCGAGCGGGCGGATCTGCGGCAGAAGGTTCGCGAGCGCAAGATCGGCAATCTCATCGTGTTCGTGGTCGACGCGTCGGCGTCGATGGACGCCGAGCAGCGCATGGCGGCGACCAAAGGCGCCATCCTCTCGCTGCTGCAGGACGCCTACGTGCGGCGCGACCGCGTGGCCGTGGTCATTTTCAAAAACCGAACGGCCGAAGTCGTGCTGCGTCCCACCTCCAGCGTGTCGCTCGCGCGCCGCCGTCTCGAGAAGCTTTCGGTCGGCGGGACCACCCCGCTGACGCACGGCCTGATGGCCGGATACAAGGTCGTGAAGACCGAGCTGCTGCGCGACCCGACCATCCGCCCGCTGCTCGTGCTCATAAGCGACGGCCGCGGCAACATCTCGATGTTCAAGGAAGAGCCTCTAGTCGAGGCGCAGAAGGTGGCGGCGCTGATCGAGTCGGAGGACATCGACGCCCTGGTCATCGACTCCGCGCGCGACTACAGCCACCTTCCCTCGGTGCAGCACCTCGCGCGGGTTGCCCCGATGTACCAGACCTACGCGATCAACGCATGCGCCGACCTGGCCGAGCGGATGGGCGCCCGCTACTACGGCCTCTACGACCTGTCGCGCGACGAAATCGCGTCGGCGGTGGAAAGGGAGCTGGGCCGAGCCCGGTAAAGGTATGAGGGAAAACCCGGAATGGTTTTCCCTGCGCGCAAGCGGCGTAAAGGATGGGACTCACTGATTGCATCGCCAGGGCGCTACGCGCGTGGCTGCTCCCATTCCGGTATATCGATGGGATTTTCTAAGAAGCTGGAGCCTAACCACGATTGGCGGCCTGAGGCACAAAGTTGCGGCTGGGTGGAACCCAGCCGCCCATGCGACGCTGGAATCACACCCCGGTAACATCAACGCCATGGCAATCGACCGCTACTCCTATCCTTTCACCGCGATCGTCGGCCAGGAGCAGATGAAGCTGGCCCTGGTCCTGAACGCGATCAACCCGTCGATCGGCGGCGTGCTGATCCGGGGCGAGAAGGGCACAGGCAAGTCCACCGCGGTGCGCGCGCTCGCGAAGCTGCTGCCCGAGCAGCAGGTGGTCGAGGGCTGCCACTTCGGATGCCATCCGGACGACCCAGAGGACTGGTGTCTCGACTGCCGCGAGCGGGCGTGCTCCGGAGCCCTGCCGGTCACCACCCGCCGCATGCGGGTCGTGGAGCTGCCGATCAACGCCTCCGAAGACCGCGTGGTCGGAACGATCGACCTGGAGGCGGCGTTGAAGGAGGGCTCCCGGCGATTCGAGCCCGGCGTGCTCGCCGAGGCCAACCGCAACATCCTCTACGTCGACGAGGTAAACCTGCTAGACGACCACATCGTCGACGTCCTCCTCGATGCAGCGGCGATGGGCATCAACACCGTCGAGCGCGAGGGCGTGTCGGTCTCGCACCCGTCGCGCTTCATCCTCGTCGGGACGATGAACCCCGAGGAGGGTGAGCTTCGGCCGCAGCTGCTCGACCGGTTTGGGCTCTGCGTCGACGTGGAAGGCATTCGCGACCTCGACCAGCGCGTCGCGATCGTGGAGAAGCGCGCCGGGTGGGAGGACGATCCCAACCTCTTCTACCAGCAGCACGCCGAGTCGGAGCAGAGCGTCCGCTCGCAGATCGCGGAAGCCATCGCGACATTCCCCGAGGTCAATCTGCCCCGTGAGATCCTGCGGCTCATCGCGCAGATCTCGATCGCGCTCGAGGTGGACGGGCACCGCTCCGACCTCGTGTGCGCGCGTGCCGCGCAGGCGAAGGCCGCCTACGACAGCGCGGATAAGGTCGCCGTCAAGCACGTCGGTGAGGTCGCCGAGATGGTGTTCGCGCATCGAGTGCATTCGGTGCCGTTCGGCAAGGGCGGTCCGAACCTCGGCGAGGTGATCACGCGCATGATCGGCCAGGCGTGAGCGCCTCGACCGAAGCGACCATCACCGCTTTCAACGAAGCATTCGGCCACCATGACGTGGATGCCGTGATGGCGCTCATGACCGACGACTGCATCTTCGAGAACACGCTGCCGACGCCTGATGGCGAGCGGCACGTCGGTCAGAAAGCAGTACGCGAGTTCTGGAAACAGTTCTTCCACGACTCGCCTCGCGCGACTTTCGAAACCGAGGAGATGGTGGTCGCGGGCGACCGCGCGGCGGTGCGCTGGCGCTTCGACTGGGGCGACGGCCATATCCGCGGGATCGACCTGTTCAAGGTGCGCGACGGGAAGGTGGCGGAAAAGCTCTCCTACGTAAAAGGCTGAGGCCCCTAAGAACACATGGCGGGAAACCCGGCGCACCGGTTCTAGACTTTTGCCCGTGTCCGCATCCCAGGAACAGACCCTCGAACCCCAGCGCGCCGCGGAGCTCCTCGGCCGGATCGAAGAGAACGTCCATCTCGTCATCGTGGGCAAGGAGCACGTGGTCCGGCTGGCCATCACCGGACTTGTCGCGGGCGGACATGTCCTGCTGCAGGACCTGCCGGGCACGGGAAAGACAATGCTCGCCCGCGCGCTCGCGACGTCGGTGGGAGGGACCTTCCGGCGCATCCAGTGCACGCCGGACCTACTCCCTTCCGACATCACCGGCTCGAGCATCTTCAATCAGAAGGACCTGAGCTTCGAGTTCATCCCCGGCCCGATCTTCGCCAACGTGGTGCTGGCGGACGAGGTCAATCGTGCGACGCCGCGCAGCCAGTCGGCGCTGCTCGAGGCGATGGGCGAGGGCCAGGTCACTGTGGAGGGCACGACCAGGACTCTCGAGCGTCCTTTCTTCGTGATCGCAACCCAGAACCCGACCGAATTTCACGGCACGTATCCCCTTCCGGAATCGCAGCTCGACCGGTTCATCCTGTCGGCCGAGATGGGGGCACCCACTGACGCCGAAGCGATGGAGGTGCTCGCCCGGCGCGAGCGCGGCGACCCGATCAGCCAGCTCAGCGGGGTGGTCGACCTGGGTGACGTGCTCGAGCTGCAGGACGCATGCCTTCGCGTCGTGGCGGCGCCGGCGATCCGCACCTACATCGTCTCGCTGCTCCAGGGCGTCCGCGCCCGGCCGGACGTCCTGCTGCCGGCTAGCATGCGATCGGGCGTCTACCTGCAGCGCGCCGCGCAGGCGTGGGCGCTCTTCGAAGGCCGGGACTTCGTCCTCCCCGATGATGTGAAGCTGCTCGCCGGACCGGTGCTGGCCCACCGCCTGAGCATGCGCGGCCGGGCGAAGGCTGACGAGATGGTCCAGGCATTGGTCGCCTCGCTTCCTATACCGCCGCTGAGGCAGCACTGATCAAACTTGGAACCCCCCACCGGTCAGAGCTCGCTCCGCGAGCTGTGACCACCTCCCCAGCGAGTGGGGAGGTCAAGTGAGCCCTACGCCCAGGCTGGTTGGCGCGCTCGCCCTGGCCGCGGTGATCGAGTACTACGGCGCGAGCTCTGAGGTCCCGTGGCTCTTTTTGCTCGCGAGCTGGATCGCAGCGCTCTGCGCCGTCTCGCTCATCTTCGCGCTGTGGAACCGCGCCGGCCTCCGCCTGCACCTGAGCGTCCGCGGCGCGAGCGCCGCTCCCGGCTCGCCCGCCGGAGACCTGCCCACGCACCTGATGCGCAACGCGCCGCTGCCTGAGCCGATCTTCGAGGGCGACGCTCTTTCAATGGAGATTGGTCTGGACACGACAGGTGCGGCACGGGGCCCAGCCCGCCTGGTCGGCTTCATCGGCTCGCAGGAGATCAGCGCCGCCACCGGGCTGGTGCCGAGATCGGGTTGGAGGCAGGGGGTCGAGCTGCGAGGGCTTCGCCGGGGACCGGTCGACGCACGCGCATGGGTGCTGGAGTCGAGCGACTTCGCCGGCTTATTCCGCAGCCGGCGCGCGAACCCCGACGCCGAGGTCGCGCTCGTGCTCCCTCGGGTTACCTCCCTGGCCGCCCGGCCGCAGGCTCGGGAGCTCGAGGCGAGTGTGGCAGCGCCGCGCGCTGGGTCCGGCACCGAGATGTTCGGTGTGCGCGAGTACCGCCCGGGGGATTCGTTGCGCAGGATCCACTGGCGCTCGAGTGCCCGGCACGGAGAGCTCGTCGTGCGCGAGTACGAGCCGCCCGGCATTCAGACGCTAGGCATTTTCTGCGACCCCGGCCCGGCCAACTCTGAGGTCGCTGACCAGGTCGCGCGCCTCGCCGCCTCAGAAGCGTGGGATTGCATCCGCAATGGCGGCCGGGTGATGTTGTGGGGGCCCGGCCTCACGGCGAGCGAACCCGGTGAGGCACGCTCGCTATGGGCGGCGCTCGAGTGGCTCGCGCGCTACCCGACCCGAGCCGCAGGCGGCCAGGATGCGGATCCGCCGAGGGTGACTGAGGCGGTGGCCGTCACCGGCGGCGCCCACCCCGAGGTCGTCGAAGCGCTCGAGATGGTGCGGCGTCGCGGAGGGATGGTCCGCGCCTGGGTGGTTGGAGACGCCGGGCGCGCGCAGGGCGCAATCGAAAAGTTCATGGATCTGGACGGCCCGGTCGAGCATGTCGGTACGGAATGGCCGCTTTGAAGCTCCGGCTGCCGGCCTCGCCGGTCGAGAACTCCCTCGAAGGGCGGGCGTTCGTCTTCTCGGGCTTCTGCGTCGCGGTGCTCGCGATCGTGCTCTACGGGCAGGATTACGTTGTGCCGGCGGCCGGCGTCGCGGCGACGGCAATCGGCCACGTCGTCAGCTACCTCGGAAGAGCGCGCAAACGCAGCATGCTCGGCCAGGCGCTGCTCGCTTCCCTGGTGTTTGCGGGCCTGGCTTACTTCCTCGCCGACTCGGTCCTGGCGCTCTTCGGAGGAGTGCTGCCGCAGGCGAACTTCGCCATCGCGCTCGTCGCAGTGACGAGCTTCGACCTCAAGACCCGCCGCAACTGCTATTCGAGCCTCTGGATCAGCCTGGCCATCCTCTACCTCGCTGCGGTTTACGCCTGGGACTATCCGTTCGGGATCCTCGTCGGGCTCTGGGCCGTGTGCCTGGCGGGTTTCTGGGTGGCGTCTCACCTGCGCCGGATGGGGGCCCGGCTGAGCGCTCCACCGGCGGCGCTGGCGGCGGTGGTGCTTGGCACGCTCGCGGTAGGTCTTGCCGGGTTCGTGCTCATCCCGCAGCCGACCTCGCTGGCGCCCAGTCCGGTGGTGGTCTCCCTGCCCAACTTCGTGAGCTTCAAAGGCGAGCTCGAGAACCCGGCCCTGCCGCTGGTGCAGCTGAGCGGCGACCCGTCGGGCGCGACGAGCACCATCGACCTCCACTACCGCGGCCGGCTCGGAGATTCGCCCGTGATGTACGTGAGAACCGGTGCGCCGGCCTACTGGCGCGGACTCGTCTTCGATACCTATCAGGGCGGGGTGTGGACAACGTCCAAACGTGGGTTCCTGGAGATGCAGCCGTACATCCCGCCGCGCTTGCTTCCACCCGCCCCGCCCAACAACCTCGGCACCTTCGTGCAGGTCTTCCGCGTCCTGCGGCCCCTGCCGGGTGTGATTAACGCCGCCTATCCGATCCAGAGCCTCTACGCACCGGTCACGTCGCTGCGCGAAGACTCCTACGGGACCTTTTTCACGCCGGACCTGTTGCAGCCTGGCCAGACCTACAGCGTCGTTTCCTACCTGCCCAACCTGACGGCGAACGAGCTCAAGAACGAGCCGGCCGCAAACGCTGCGCAGTTCATTGACCCCATCTACCTCGACGACGGCGCGCTGTCGCAGCAGGCGCGCAGCCTGGCACTCACGGCGGTAGGCGGCCACACCGCGACCGAGTTCGACGAGGTGATGGCGCTGACCAACTACCTGCAGACGAATTTCCGCTACTCGCAGCAGCTTGGGCACGTTCCGGCGGGACGCGACCCGGTCGACTGGTTCCTGTTCGACGTCAAGATCGGCTACTGCGAGCAGTTCGCCACCGCCGAGACCTTGATGCTGCGCAGCCTCGGCATCCCCGCCCGGCTTGCCACCGGGTACTCCACGGGCACCTACGACCCCGTGCTCGACCAGTCGGTCGTTCGCGAGCACGACGCGCATGCCTGGGTCGAGGTGTGGTTTCCCAGCCACGGATGGGTGCCGGTCGACCCTTCGCCCGGCTTCTCAGCGCTGGCCGCGACGCAGTTCCCGTCGCACTGGGCGGCGGGAGGGATCGCGCGTCTCATACCTCACCTCGAGATCGGCGCGCCGCTGGGCGCGATTGGCTCGCTTGGGCTGGTGGCGGTGATCCCGGTGGCGGTCGCAATCGCGGTGCTGGTGGTATTCGCCTGGGCCTGGCTGCGCACCCGGCGCAGGAGGGGAAGGGGAGGGACGAAAGCGGGACCCTGCGAATCGGAGCTGCTCCGTCTGTACGAGCGCGTCCAGAGAAAGCTTGGACGCCGCCGCGCGCCGCCAGAAACGCCCCTGGAATATCTGAGTGGTGCGAGCCCTGGACCGGTGCTGGGGGTGCTTGAACAAGTCACGGACGCTGTCAATGAGGGCGCCTATGCGGGCCGCTGGCCGGACCCTAACGTGGTGCGCGGGCTCGCGGACCGCTTATCCTGACCCGCCGTGGCCAAAGTCTTGAAGCAAACGGGTGCAGAGTCGGTTCGATGGGATCTCAGCGACCTCTACGCATCGCCGACTGACCCCGCGCTCGAGGCGACTCTCGCCCGAGCGCTGGAGCGCGCGAAGGATTTCGAAGCCGAATACAAGGGCAAGGTCGCGACCGTCGAGCCGCACGAGTTCGCGGCGATGATGCGACAGCTCGAGCAGAACGAGGAGGAGGCGGCGAAGCCGGAGGTCTACGCGTACCTGCTGCACAGCCAGAACACGCAGGAACCGGCCGCGGGAAGGGTCCTGGCCAGGGTGCGCGAAGCCGCCGCGGAGCGAGGCAGTCATGGCGTCTTCTTCTCGCTCGAGCTGGCTCAGGTCACCGACGAGCAGGCGGCCAAGCTCTACGCGCACCCCGACTCGTCTCGCTATCGCCACACGATCGAGGAGGCGCGCAAGTTCCGCCCGCATCAGCTGTCGGAGCCCGAGGAGCGTGTCCTGACGGACTTCAGCCCGGTCGGAAACTCCGCCTGGACCCGCCTGTTCGAGGAGCTGTGCTCCGGCGTCCGGGTGGAGCTGGACGGCAGGCAGCTCGCGCTCGAGGAGGCCTTGACCCGGCTTCGCGAGCCGGACCGCGAGATGCGAGTCCGCGCCAGTCACGCCATCACAGGCGCGCTTGGGCATGACATTCGGACGCGCGGCTACATCTTCAATGTCATCCTGCAGGAGAAGGCGATAGACGACCGGCTCCGTCACTTCCCGTCGTGGATCTCGTCGCGGAACCTCGCGAACGAGACGTCGGACGAGGCGGTGCAGGCGCTCGTTGACGCTGTCACGGGCCGTTACGACATTTGCGTTCGCTACTACCGGGTGAAGAAGCAGCTGCTCGGGGTCGGCGAGCTCCACGAGTGGGACCGCTACGCTCCGATCAACCAGGTGACCCGCGACCTCTCCTGGGACGACGCCAAAGAGCTCGTGCTGGGCTCGTTTCAGCGTTTTTCGAAGCGCACGGGAGTCCTGGTAGAGGACTTCTTCAACCACGGCTGGATCGACGCACCGGTCATTCCGGGCAAGGCAGGCGGGGCGTACTGCATGCCCGTGACGCCTCGCCACCATCCCTACGTGATGCTCAACTTCACGGGCAAGCTGCGAGACGCGCTGACTTTGGCGCATGAGCTGGGTCATGGCCTGCACGACCGTCTTGCCTCGAAGCAGCACATCTTCGACTTCCACCCGCCTCTGACCCTCGCGGAGACGGCGTCCGTCTTCGGTGAAGCGCTGACCTTCGACCGCATCATGGCCGAGGAGAAAGACCCGAAGATCCGGCTGGCCATGCTCTGCAGCCAGGTCGAGGACGCCTTCTCGACGGTCTTCCGCCAGGTCGCCTTCAACCGCTACGAGGACGCCTGCCACACGGCTCGCCGGACCGAGGGCGAGCTGGCGGTCGAGCAGCTTGGCGAGATCTACCAGGCCAAGCTGCAGCCGATGTTCGGCGACGCGCTCACGCTCACCGAAGAGCACAAGGTTTGGTGGAGTTACATCGAGCACTTCCTGCATACGCCGGGGTACGTATACGCGTACGCGTTCGGAAATCTCCTCGCGCTGTCCGTCTATCACCGCTATCTCGAGAGTGGTCCGGAGTTCGTGGACGAATACCTGGAGTTTCTGGCGGCCGGCGGATCGACCCGGCCGGACGAGCTCGTGCGGCGCATCGGGATGGACATCACCGACCCGGGTTTCTGGGACTCGGGGTTGAAGATCCTCGACGGAATGGTGGGCGAGATCGAGCGCCTGGCCGGGGCGTCCTCAGCGGACCGATAGACTTAGCTCCACATAGCTGGGCCCGCCGTGGCGGGAGAGAAGCCACTCGTCAGTGGTAGGGAGTGAGATGACGGTCACCACCGAGACTCTGGCCACTACCGATCTCGAGTTCGCCCGCCAGCTTGGGCAGCAGCTCCGGGTCGACTCGATCCGCTGCAGCACGGCCGCAGGCTCAGGGCACCCGACCTCGTCGATGTCCGCCGCCGACCTGATAGCTGTCCTGATCGCCCGCTATGTGCAGTACGACTGGTCCAAGCCCAAGGACCCGAACAACGACCACCTGATCTACTCCAAAGGACACGCGTCGCCGCTGTGCTACGCGATGTTCAAGGCGGTCGGCGCGATCACCGACGCCGAGATGATGACCTTCCGCAAGTTCGGCTCGCGGCTGCAGGGCCACCCGACGCCGATGATCCCGTGGGTGGACGTCGCGACCGGTTCGCTCGGCCAGGGCCTGCCGATCTCGGTCGGGATTGCCCTGGCCGGCAAGGACCTGGACAAGCTCCCCTTCCACGTGTGGACCCTCTGCGGCGACTCCGAGCTGGCCGAGGGATCGATCTGGGAGGCCTTCGACAAGGCTGGCCACTACCAGCTCGCCAACCTAACCGCGATCCTGGACATCAACCGGCTCGGGCAGCGCGGCGAGACCGAGTACGGCTGGACCCTCGACGTGTACCGGCGGCGCGTGGAGGCGTTCGGATGCTTCCCGATCGTGATCGACGGGCATGACGTGACGGCGATCGACCGGGCCTACGGGCAGGCGCTCTCGTCGACCGGGAAGCCGACGGTGATCATCGCCAAGACGATCAAGGGCAAGGGGTTCTCGGAGATCGAGAACAAGGAAGGATGGCACGGCAAGGTGCTGCCGCCGGACATGGCGGAGCGAGCGATCAAGGAGCTCGGCGGGATCCGGCATCTCAAGGTCAAGACCGCCAAGCCCGAAGCGACCCCCCGCGGGCCGAAGCGGCCCGAGCCCGGCCCGACCGTGACCCTCCCGGTCTATACGAAGGACGACAAGGTCCCAACGCGCAAGGCGTACGGGGACGCCCTGCTCGCTCTTGGCGCGATCCCGGAGGTGGTGGCAATGGACGGGGAGGTGTCGAACTCGACGCATGCCGACGAGTTCGCCAAGGCCTACCCCGATCGGTTCTTCGAAATGTGGATCGCGGAGCAGCAGCTGGTCGCGACCGCGGTGGGGATGAGCGTTCGCGGGTACAAGCCTTTCGCATCCACCTTCGCCGCGTTTTTCAGCCGCGCCTATGACTTCATCCGCATGGCGGGCATCTCGGAGGCCAACATCCGGCTGGTCGGCTCCCACGCCGGCGTCGAGATCGGCCAGGACGGCCCGTCGCAGATGGCGCTGGAGGATCTTGCCTCGCTGCGCGCGATCAACAGCTCGGTCGTGCTCTACCCGTGCGATCCCAACCAGACGGCGAAGCTCACGCGCGTGATGGCCGACACCCTGGGCATCGTTTACATGCGCACCACGCGCGGCGCGTACCCGACCATCTACGGCCCCGCGGAGACCTTCAAGGTCGGTGGTTCGAAAGTCGTGCGGCAATCGCCGAAGGACCGAGTGACGCTCATCGGCGCCGGCGTGACGCTCCACAACTGCCTGGCCGCAGCCGACGCACTGGCCGCGAAGAAAATTCCCGCGCGTGTGATCGATCTCTACTCGGTCAAGCCGGTCGACGTGAAGACCCTGCGGGAGGCGGTGCGCGCCACCAAGGGAAAGCTGGTCATCGTTGAAGATCACTACCCCGAAGGCGGGCTTGGCGCTGCTGTCATGGAAGCGCTCGCGGCCGATGGCGTTGCAACCAGGATTGCGCATCTTGCAGTGAAGGGGCTCCCGACCTCCGGCAAGCCCGACGAGCTCATGAACGCCGCCGGCATCTCGGCCCGGCACATCGTGGCCGCGGCCACCAAGCTCCTGCAGGCGAGGTAAGTAGGGCGATGGCGACGAACACCGCAACAAAACACAACGCGATCAAGGAGCTCAAGCAAGCCGGCCAATCGTTGTGGCTGGACAACATCCGCCGCCAGCTGATCACCTCGGGTGAGCTCGCCCGGCTGCGCGACGAGGGCCTGACCGGGGTCACCTCCAACCCAACCATCTTCGAGAAGGCGGTCAGCGGATCGACCGACTACGACGAGGCGATGGTGCAGCTGGTCCGGGAGAAGGCGTCACCGTCCGAGATGTTGTGGGGCCTCATGGTCGAGGACATCCAGGCCGCGGCGGACGTTTTCCGACCCGTATACGAGAAGACCAAGGGCAAGGACGGCTACGTGAGCATCGAGGTGTCGCCCACGGTCGCGGCAAGCACCCGCGCCACGATCAACTTCGCCGAGGACCTGCACGAGCGCTGCCGGCGGCCCAACGTCATGGTCAAGATCCCCGCGACCAAGGAAGGGCTGCCCGCCATCCACGACCAGATCGCCAATGGCCACAACATCAACATCACCCTGATCTTCGCCGTCGATCGATACGACGAGGTCGTCGAGGCGTACCTTTCGGGACTCGAAAAGCTGCAGAAGAAGGGAGGCGACCTGAGCAAGGTGGCCAGCGTGGCGAGCTTCTTCGTAAGCCGGGTGGACACGAAGGTGGACAAGCTGCTGGCCGGGAAGATCCAGACCGTTGCAGACCCGGTTGAGAAGCGAGATCTGGAGCGGTTGTATGGCAAGGCGGCAATCGCCAACTCGAAGGTCGCGTACGAGCACTTCAAGCAGCTCTTCAGCGGTGTTCGATGGGACAAGCTGCGCAAGGCCGGCGCACGCACTCAGCGCCCTCTGTGGGCCAGCACGTCGACCAAGGACCCGCGCTATCCCGACACGTACTACGTCGAGGAGCTCATCGGCCCGGACACGGTGGACACCATTCCGCCCGCGACGCTCGCGGCCTTCCGCGAGCACGGCGAGGTGCGCCGGAGCCTGGACGAGAATCTCGATCTCGCGAAGCGCCAGCTGAAGCAGCTCGCCGAGGCAGGCGTCGACCTGGACCAGGTCACGCAAGAGCTCGAGGTCGAGGGCGTGGCGGCGTTCACGAAGTCATTCGAGAGCCTGCTCGAGGCGTTGACGAAGACCTCCAAGGACATCAAAGCAGGAAAGGGGCCGCGGCAGTGGCACAGCCTCGGTCCGCTGCAGCCGGCGGTCGACCAGCAGCTCGCTAAGCTGCAAAAAGAGGACGCGCCGCGGCGTCTGTGGGCGAAAGACTCGACCTTGTGGAGCCCAGATCCTGCCAGGCGCCAGGAGATCCGCGACCGCCTCGGGTGGCTGAACGTCGCGGAAAAGATGCTCGAGCACGCTCCCGAGCTGCGGGAGGTTGCCAAAGCCGGTCGGGCTTACACGGACGTTGTGCTTCTCGGCATGGGCGGATCGAGCCTGTGTCCGGACGTCATGCGCAACACCTTCGGGCCGATCAAGGGGCATCCGCGGCTGCACGTGCTGGACACCACGGACCCGGCGACGATTCTCGCGACCCGGAGAAAGATCCAGCTCGGCAAAACGCTGTTTGTCGTCGCATCGAAATCCGGGGAGACGACCGAGACGCTTTCGCACTTCGCTTACTTCTGGGACCAGGTTCAAAAAGGCGGAGCCGGCGCCAAAGCCGGGCGGCAGTTCGCCGCGATCACGGACCCTGGCACCTCCCTCGAAAAGCTCGCGAAGGACCACGGCTTCCGCTGGGTCTTTTCGAACCCTCCCGACATCGGCGGCCGCTACTCGGCGCTGAGCTACTTCGGCCTCGTGCCGGGCGCGCTCATGGGCGTCGACGTCGGGGAGCTGCTCGAGCGCGCGACGGAGATGGCGAGCTCATGCGCGGACTCGGTGCCGCCGGAGACCAACCCGGGCGTGTGGCTGGGCGCGGTGATGGGCCAGCTGGCATTGAAGGGACGCAACAAGCTCACGCTCGTCATCTCCCCGAAGGTTGCGACCTTCGGCTACTGGGTGGAGCAGCTGATCGCAGAGAGCACGGGCAAGCAGGGCAAGGGGATCGTCCCGGTCGAAGGGGAGCCGCTCGGTAGGCCTCCGGTTTACGGAAACGACCGCCTATTCGTCTACATCAGGATGGATTCGGACGCACCCAACCGCGCTGTGGCAGCGCTCGAGAAGGCAGGCCAGCCCGTGGTCACGCTGACGCTGCGAGACAAGATCGACCTGGGCGGCGAATTCCTGCGCTGGGAGATCGCAACCGCCATAGCGGGCTCGATCCTGGGCATCGACGCATTCGATCAGCCCAACGTGCAGGAGTCGAAGGACAACACCAAGCGAGTCCTGGCGATCTACAAGAGCAAGGGAAAGCTGCCTTCCGCGGAGTCGACTCCGGCGGCGAAGGCCCGGCCTGGCCTCAAGGCGCTCCTCGCGAAGGCAAAGCCCAGCGCGTACTTCGCGATCATGGCTTACACGGCGCGAACGGCGACATCGGAGGCGGCAATTTCTGCGGTCCGGACGGCGGTACGCGACAGCACTCGCATCGCGACCACGGCCGGCTACGGGCCGCGCTTTCTGCACTCGACCGGCCAGCTGCACAAGGGAGGCCCCAAGACGGGGCTGTTCCTTCAGGTCGTTCAGCAGGACACCAGCGACGTGCCGATCCCTGGGCAGCCGTTCAGCTTCTCCATCCTCAAGCAGTCACAGTCGCTGGGCGACCTCCAGTCGCTCAGCTCCCGCCGGCTGCCCGTGCTGCGGGTGACTCTGGGCAAAGATCCTGCCGCAGGCTGGAAAGCTCTGGTCTCTTCAGTCAGATCGGCGGTGAAATAGCCGTGGAAATGGGGATGGTCGGCCTGGGTCGCATGGGCGGCAACATGGTCCTGCGCCTGCTCAAGCGCGGCCACCGGATGGTCGCGTTCGACCTCTCTCCCGACGCGGTCAAGCGGTACGAGGCCGCCGGCGCGATGGGCGCCGGCTCATGGGAGGAGTTCGTCGGCAAGTTCACCTCGAAGCCGCGCGTGATGTGGGTGATGGTCCCCGCGGGCGACCCCACCACGGAGGCCATTGACAGGCTGATCGCGCTGGGCGATCCAGGCGACATCATCATCGACGGCGGCAACACCAACTGGAAGCTCGCGATGCAAGACTGTGCGCGGATCACAGCGAAGGGTATGCACTACATGGACGCCGGGACGTCCGGCGGGATCTGGGGGCTCGAGTATGGATACTGCCTGATGGTCGGCGCCGAGCAGGAGATCTATGACCACTGCCTCCCCTTGCTCAAGGACCTGGCGCCGGACGATGGCGGCCTGGTGCGCACCGGTCCCGAAGGCTCGGGGCATTTCGTGAAGATGGTGCACAACGGCGTCGAGTACGGGCTCATGCAGGCGTACGCGGAAGGGTTCCAGGTCATGAAGCTCTCCAAGAGCTTCCCGGGAATGAACATGCCTGCGATCGCCGAGGCCTGGCGCACCGGCAGCGTCGTGAGGTCATGGCTGCTCGACCTGATCGCGCGAGGGCTGGAGCAGGATCCCGAGCTCTCCACGATCAAGGGATGGGTCGATGACACCGGCGAGGGACGGTGGACGGTGGAGGCGGCGATCGATGAATCGGTGCCCGTGCCGATCATCGCCGAGTCGCTGTTCGCCCGCTTCCGGAGTCGCATGGAGAACACCTTCGGCGACCGCATGCTGGCGATGATGCGCAACCAGTTCGGCGGCCACGCCGTGGTGACGGACGCCAAGGGAGAGGCGGCCCACAAGTGACAGCGGTCGCCGCCGCGAACCCTCTCGCCGAGGGGCTTCACGATTACCGGGTCGGCGAGCCGTGCCTGATGGTGATCTTCGGCGCGACCGGTGACTTGAGCGGGCGCAAGCTGCTGCCCGCCCTCTACAACCTCTCCAAGCAGCGCCTCCTGCCGGCGGGCTTCGCCGTAATGGGCGCCGCGATCGACGACCTGACCGACGATGCATTTCGCAAGCACGCGTCGGACAAGATCAAGGAGTTCTCTCGCACGCAGCCGGTCGACCAGCGCGTGCTGGACGCATTCCTGGCGGGCTGCTTCTACGTCAAGGTCGACTTCGGGAAGCTCGACGACTTCAAGTCGTTGCAGCGCCGCCTGGACGAGATGGACACGACCCGCCACGTCTCTGGCAACCGGATGTTCTACTGCGCCACGCCGCCGCCGACCTACGAGACGATCGTCGAGCAGCTGAAGGCGGCAGGCATGGCGACCGGGGCCGGGTTTCATCGGATCGTGGTCGAGAAGCCGTTCGGCTCAGACCTCAAGTCCGCGCGCGAGCTCACCGCAATTCTCCAGCGCGTCTTCCACGAAGACTCCGTGTACCGGATCGACCACTACCTCGGGAAAGAGACGGTCCAGAACATCATGGCGTTTCGTTTCGCCAACTCGATCTTCGAACCCGTCTGGAACACCAACCTGATCGACTCGGTCCAGATCACCGTCGCGGAGGAGATCGGCGTCGAGCTGCGCGGTTCGTACTACGACAAGGCGGGGGCACTGCGCGACATCGTTCAGAACCACGCGCTGCAACTGCTGGCGCTCGTCGCAATGGAGCCGCCGCTTGCGTTCGAAGCCAACGCGGTGCGAGACGAGAAGGTCAAAGTCCTTCGCGCGATCAAGCCGATCACCGACGAGGAGGTGACTCGCGCGACGGTGCGGGGGCAGTACACGAAAGGCTGGGTGCTGGGCGAGCACGTGGCCGGCTATCGCGATGAGAAAAACGTCGCATCCGGCTCGCTGACCGAGACGTTCGCGGTACTAAGGCTCACGATCGACAACTGGCGCTGGGCCAACGTGCCCTTCTACATCCGCGCCGGCAAGCGGATGCCGAAGCGCGTGACCGAGATCCGGATCCAGTTCAAGCGGCCGCCGCACATGACCTTCGGGACCGACGCAACGCGGGAACTCGCCCCCAACGCGATCACCCTGCGCATCCAGCCAGAGGAAGGGATCTCGCTGCGCTTCGGAGCGAAGGTGCCCAGCGCGGGCCTGCAGATCCGCAGCGTGACGATGGACTTCCAGTACATGACCGCGTTCCTCGTCGAGACGCCCGAGGCTTACGAACGCCTGCTGCTCGACTGCATGATCGGCGACCCGACGCTGTTCACCCGCGCCGACGAGGTCGAGGCGGCGTGGAAGCTCATCGATCCTATCGAGGCGGCCTGGCGCGATGACCGACCCCAGCTAGCGATGTACGCGGCCGGGACCTGGGGCCCGCCAGCGGCCGACAAGCTCATCCAGCAGGATAGGCGGGAATGGCACAGGCCGTGAGCACAACGATCGCACTGGAACCGAACCTCGAGTGGAGCGGCGAAGGTGTCTCCATGAACGAGGTGGTGGCGACGCTGAGCAAGATCCGCAAGAAGTTCGCCCTGGCGGAGGCCAAGGAGACGGAGCTGCCGCACCCGCGGAACTGCATCATGACCCTGCTCGCGGTCGCATCGACGGATGCGGAGGAGCGCAGGGCGCAGCGTGCGGTGAGGGCGATCGGAAACCATCACCCGGCGCAGGTCATCGTGGTTCGCGACCAGCCCGAGCTGCGGAGCGGACGGATCGATGCCACGATCACGACGGACACGCTGCGACCACAGTCGGCATCCGCGACGCAGTGCGAGCTGATCACGCTGCGCGTGCGCGGCGTTGCCGGGGACCACCTGTCGGGCCTCATCGACCCCCTGCTGATGAGTGGGGTGCCGAACTACCTCTGGTGGGTCGGCACGCCGCCGTTCGGCAAGCGCGAGCTGGAGGACGTGCTGAAGATCTGCGACGCGCTTTTAGTGGACTCTGCTCGCTTCGATGCGCCGTACAGGTCGTTTCTGGACCTGACGAGCCTGGTTTCGCACTCCCACCAGCGTCTCGGGGTGGGCGACCTGCAGTGGGCGAGACTCGAGCCGTGGCGCGAAAGCATCGCGCAGTTCTTCGCCCCGATGGACCGGCGCCCCTTCATGAAAGGCATCTCGGAGATCGGCGTGGACTATTCGGGCGAGGGACGGGGCAACCGGGTCGCGGCGGCGCTGCTCATCGGCTGGCTCGCCTCCGCCCTCGGCTGGAAGCTGGAGAAGGCGGCCGGAGGAACGGGCGGGATCGTCGTCGCGCATTTTGCCGCGGAAGGTTGGCGGCCGGTGCAGGTCGTGTTCAGGTCGATGCCCAAGGCGCACCTGGCGCAGGGAGAGATCGGCGCGATCCGGATCGGGGGCGCTGCCGGAGGCAGGACGTTCAACCTGTCGGTGCTGCGCGACCCGGAGCGCTCGCACGTTGTGCGGCCGGAGGTCGGAGCCGGCGGTTACAGGGCGCTGCACAATGCGGGCGGTGAGGACGAGGCCGGACTCGAGATCGCGCAGCGCAAGGTCGAGTGGCACCGCGACGTGCTTCAGGAGAACGCGGCGCAGCTGCACCATACGGCGACGGGAGATCTTCCGGGCGACGGCCGGCCGCAGAAACCCGCGATTGTCGTCCGCGAGCGGCGGCGTCAGGACAACTCGCGCGTGCTGCTCACCATGATCGAGATCGGCGAGGCCGCACCACTGCGACACGTGCAGCATGTCGAGCCCGAGGACGAGGCGACGCTGCTGCTGGAGCTGCTGTCGCACGGCACGCAGGACAGGGTCTTCGGGCGCTCCATCACCGCGGCGGCCGAGCTGATGACTTCCATCTAGTGGAGGACATCTTCACGGTCTTCGAATCGGCGGAGGACGTCGCGGCATCCGCCGCCGCCGAGGTCGCGCAGGCGCTTCGTGAGGGCGCGCGCAGCCTTGTCCTGGCGGGTGGGTCGACCCCTCGGCGCTGCCACGAGCTCCTGTCGGAGATGGAGGTCGAATGGGGGCGTGTGACCATCCTGTTCGGCGATGAGCGCTGCGTGCGCCCCGACCATCCCGACAGCAACTACCGCATGGCACGTGAGTCGCTGCTGGATCGGGTGTCGCCCGCCACCGTGTACCGGATGCCGGCCGAGCTGGGACCAGACGAGGGGGCGGAGCTGTACGCGCGCGTAGTCGGGATGGTCGGAACGCTCGACGTGGTCATGCTGGGAGTGGGGGAGGACGGCCACACGGCGTCACTGTTTCCAGGCCATCCCGCGCTCGGGGCGACTGGCCTGGCGGTTGGCATCCACGACTCGCCCAAGCCACCCCCGCAGCGGGTGACGCTGACGCTCAATGCCCTGCAGGCGGCGCGTCGAGTGATCATCGTCGCCACCGGCGCCGGCAAGGCGGACGCGGTGGCGCGGGCCAAACGGCACGAGGTGCCGTCCGGGATGATTGATGGTGCAAGGTGGTTCATCGATCGGGCCGCGGCCGGCCAGTGAAAACCCCACGAACTCAGAGGCTTCGCCGTGAGTTCGCGGGGACCCCTAGCAGGATCGAGATCGTGCCGTCGATCCTCTCGGCGGACGTCGGACGCCTCGCTGAGCAGGTGAAAGAGGCCGAGGCGGCGGGCGCCGACCGGATCCAGGTGGACGTTATGGACGGGCATTTCGTTCCCAATCTCACGTTCGGGCCCGCGGTGGTCGAAGCCGTGCGACGGGCCACCAGGCTCCCCATCGAGGCGCACCTGATGGTCGAGCGCCCTGAGCTGTTCATCGAGGCGTTCGCGAAGGCGGGCGCGACTTTGATCGAGGTGCAGGTCGAGGCGACGACGTCGCTCTACAGGACGGTGCAGTCGATCAAAGAGATGGGCTGCAAAGCAGGCGTAGCGATCAACCCTGCGACGCCGCTCGAGGACCTTCGAGAGATCCTGCCCTACATCGACCTGGTCAACGTGATGACGGTCGAGCCCGGCTTTGGCGGGCAGAAGTTCATCGAGCACAGCCCGGATAAGATCAGCCGCCTGCGCGCAATGGTGCCGCAAATGGAAATCGAGGTCGATGGAGGAATCGACGCGCGCACCGCGCCCCTCGCAGTGAGGGCTGGCGCGACCGTGCTCGTGGCGGGCAACTCGGTGTTCGGCTTCAAGCAGGGCGTCGCAGCGGGGATCAAGGCAATACGACACGCCCTTGATTGAGGAATTCAAGAGAGCCGCGGCCGATAAGGCGCTGGAGCTTGTCCAGGACGGCATGCTGCTCGGGCTGGGCAGCGGGTCCACCGCGAAATACTTCACCGAGGGTGTGGGCCGGTTGATGGCGGGCGGCATGAGGCTGCGCTGCGTGCCGACGTCCCGCGCCACGGCCGAGATGGCGGCTGAGCTAGGAATTCCGATCGTCCAGGAGCTGGTCGGGCAAATCGACCTTGCGGTCGATGGCGCGGACGAGGTGGATCCGGCGCTGAACCTGATCAAGGGGCGCGGGGGCGCGCTGTTTCGCGAAAAGCTGGTGGCGGAAGCAGCAAAGCGCTTCATCGTCGTGGTGGACGAGTCGAAGCTGGTGAAGCAGCTGGGCGCCGGCGTGCTGCCTGTGGAGGTGCTGCCGTTCCTGTGGCGCACGACCGCGGAGCGATTGACTGCGCTCGGCGCGAGCCTGACGGTGCGAGGTGGGGAGGAGGATCCCTACATCACCGACAACGGCAACCTCATCCTCCACCTTCTGATCGAGGGCGGGATCAAGGACGCGGCGTCCTTCGGTGATGCGGTGAAGAGGACGACGGGGGTTGTCGAGCACGGCCTGTTCGTCGGCATGACCGACACCCTGATCGTCGCCGGGACAGAGGGTCCAAGGGTCGTGGGTAGACTGTCCGGCGGAGCGCTCCCCTAGCTCGGTCGAGAGCGCGGCACTGGCCTAGAGTCCGCTGGTTGTGACTTCAAAGGAGCAACCGGCGTTCGTTGTGACAAGTTTCAGGTAGGTCTTGCACCCACCGAGAACCAGACCAGACGGTCCGTAGGTTGCACTGATCACGGTTGAGTTCGACGCTTTGAGTGTTGCCACGCCGGCCACCATGGTGCCCGTGAACGTGAGCACAGCTGAAGTTTGTCCGTCCTGTTGCGCGAACCCGATGGTCCCTGACAGTGTGTCGTCGGCGTGATGCTGAAGGTCAATGTAGTAGTGAGGAGCGTTCGTCGCACCGTCCACGTAGATCCCACTCGGCAGATCGGTCGAGGGAGACGGGCCAGTCGGGCCACAGGAAGCGACAGTGTCGAGAAGACCCGCCACCAGGACTAAGACCAGGATTCGGAAGGGACGGCCCGCCACGTTGGGAAACTCTAAACGGCCGAGGCCCCTATGCAATTTCAGCCACGCGGCTGACGCCCAGGTCGACACGAGCCGAGCCGCGCCTGGGATCGGGGCCCTAGCCATCGACCGCCGAGATCGCGGACGACTGGTACTGATCGATTTCAGTGATTGATCGCTGCGGTTGTTCGCGGGGGCCGGGAGAGCTGGTGAATGGGCCGTATCGCACGATCGCTCACCCTCGCTAGGCGAGTGACCATGATTGCTGCAGTGGTCCGGCGGAGCGGTCGCACGGTCGAAGAGCGCACAAGACAAATGACATGTTGGTGTCGCACGCTCGCTCGACCGAGCTAGGCGAGTGACGGTGGTTGCTAGAGTGTCCGGCGGAGCGGTCGCCTAGCTCGGTCGAGGGCGCGGCACTGGAAATGCCGTAGGCCCGCAAGGGCCTCGAGGGTTCAAATCCCTCCCGCTCCGCTCTCCCGCTCCGCTCTTGAAACGATGCCACCCTTCGGCCGGAGCCGCAACCCTCGCGTCGGAGGCACACGCGGTTAGACTCCGCGGAGGATCTGAGCAGCCGAGCTCCGTTTGCAACCAAATGAGGCATTCCTGCATCACACAGGCAGGAACATGTTTGCGGCAGTGATGGAACATCGACCCCAGCTCATATCGAGCGCGATGGCGGGCGACGCGGGTTCATTCGCCTTGCTGATCGAGCCGCTGCTCGATCCAGCCTACCGGCTGGCCGCGGTCATGCTGGCCGATCGCTCGACGGCCGAAGACGCGGTGCAAGAGGCTTCGATCAAAGCCTGGCGGAAGATTCGCCAGCTGCGTGGCGACTTGAGCTCGCTACGTCCGTGGTTTCTGTCGATTGTCGCCAACGAGTGCCGCATGGCGCGGCGCCAGCGCTGGTGGTCGGTCTTGAAGCTGGCCGAGATCCCGGTTTCGCAGGCGGGCCCAGAGCAGAGTGGTACGTCTGATCTTCATCGTGCGCTGCTCAAGCTCAGCCCCGAAGAGAGGCTGCCGTTGGCGCTGCACTTCTACCTGGATCTGCCGCTCGATGAGGTCGCTCGAGCACTGCACGTTTCGCCGGCGGCTGCCAAATCCCGAATCTACCGCGCGGCCAAGCGCCTCAGGGCCGACCTCACCCTCGAGGAGGTGTTCTAAATGAGCAACGACAACTTTCGCCGCGAGCTGGGCCAGGTCTTCGACGACATGACCGGGACCCCTTCCGCCGCGCTGCCCGACCGCGTCCGGTCGTCGGTCGCCGTCGCGCCGGAATGGAGGGGGCCGTTCTGGATCGCCGGACTCGCTGCGGCTGTGGTCGCGGCGGTCGTGGTCGGCGTCCTGTTCGTGGCAAACCCGCTCAACCGTCCAGCCAACACGATTGGACCCGGGGCGGGATCGAGTCCATCTCCAGCCGCCGCTTCGCCCTCGGCCAGCCCGAGCGGGTCGCCCACGCCTGCCTCGAACCTGCCCGCTTTCATTTGCAGTTCCTCGACAGGATTCGTTGCCGCGACTACGACACCTCCAAAGCCGCCGGTTGCGTTCGTCGATCTGGTCCGCATCGGCACACATGCCGGCTACGACCGGATCACGATCGAGTTCAACAACACGGATCCCGGCCAGATTGACGTGACGACCCAGGGAGACGTGAAATTTACGCAGGGCGCTAGCGGCCAGTCGATCATGCTTGCCGGCAGCGCGGGCATCCTGATCACGATGAAAGGTGCCGATGAGCACACCTACTACAGTGGGCCAACCGACTTCAAGACTGCCTACCCGGTGCTCGTGGAATCTCGGCAGGTCCAGGACTTCGAAGGCACTGTCCAGTGGGGTCTGGGCCTTTCGAAGTCCGCTTGCTACCGCGCGTTCTTCCTCACCAACCCTGACCGGCTCGTCATCGACATCCAGACGCCTTAGCGACTAGATCTTCGTCTGGCCGTCCGGGCGCGACACCAGAGGATGCCGGCGGGCCAGCTCGCCCTGACGCTCGCGATGGTAGGTCCAGTCGGGGGCGGCACCGAACAGCGAACTGTCCGGCACAAGGCGGAGTCTCAAGAGTGTCCCGAAAGCACGGACCCCATCCTGCCAGGTGAGCTTTTTCCCGTCCGCTCGGCTGCGGGCGTAGTACCGAATCGGGACCTCGTGGATGCGATAGCCCAGCCGCAGGGCTCGGGCGGTTATGTCAGGCTCGATATCGAAGCGATCGCCCTGGAGGTTGAGTCGCTTCCAGAGCTCCGACCGCAGGACCTTGAACCCGCTCTCCATGTCGGAGATGTAGCAGTCGAACAGGACGTTGGTGGCCAGCGTCACGGCCTGGTTGCCCACCACGAACCAGAAGCTGAAGGCTGTCTGGCCGGCAAAGCCTCGGACCCCGTACACGACGTCGGCCCGGCCCTCGATCAAGGGCTGCAGCAGCACGGGGTAGTCCCGAGGGTCGTACTCGAGGTCGGCGTCCTGAACGATCGCGAAGGGCATGCGCACCTCGGCGATGGCCCGGCGGAGCGCCGCCCCCTTGCCCTGGTTGATCTCGTGCCGAAACGCACGCACCCGCGGCTCGCTTAGTGCAACCCGACTCAGGATCTCCCAGGATCGATCGGTGGAACCGTCATCCACGGCTATCACTTCACCTACCTCGGGCTGCTCCAGGACGTGCCTGAGGATGGCCTCCAACGTCCGCTCTTCGTTGAAGATCGGCATCATGACCGAGAGATTGGCCGCGGTTTTCATAGCGCCGATCACTCTAGCGTCCGGGTTCGCTTTCGGTCACGTCTCAGGTCGCTGTGAGCCGCTCGCGGAATCGGGTGTGTAGCGCAAGGCCGTACATTGTCTTGAATACATCCGGCCTGTAAGGAGACGTCCAATGTCCACCCTCGCTTTCGATCCCGAAGAGACAACCCAGTGGGAGAAGGTCCGCCCGCGCACGATCGACCCCGAGCAGTGGAAGAGGTTCGAGGGCTACGCCGCCGAGATCTTCCAGACGTTCGGCATGGACCTGGACACTCCCGGCACCAGGACGACTCCGACCCGGTTCCTGCGCGCGCTTTTCGACGCCACTTCGGGCTATGAAGGCGATCCCAAGCTCCTGACCGCCTTTCCGACCGAGTGCCACGGTGGTCCCGACTGCAGCATCAGCCAGGTGATCGAAGGCCCGATCGAGTTTTTCTCGCTCTGCGAGCACCACGCGCTGCCCTTCCACGGCCATGCGTATATCGGCTACATCGCGCACGAGCAGATCATCGGCATCTCCAAGCTGACACGCCTGGTCCGCCTTTTCGCGCGCCGGTTCACCGTCCAGGAGCGGATCGGCGTGGAGATCGCGGACGAGCTGGTGCGCGTGCTTCAGCCTCACGGGGTCGCTGTGCACCTGAACGCGATGCACCTGTGCACGCAGATGCGCGGCGTACGCGAGGGCCACTCCCGCACCTGGACGTCGTTCTGGCGCGGCAACTACGAGCAGGACCCCCAGCTCAGGACGGAGTTCCTCCAGACGGTCGACAAGACCGGCCACTGATGGCCCTGGAGCCGTTCGAGGTCCTCTACGAGGCAGACAACCCGACGGCGTATAAGCTGCCGGCCGACCTGCACCACCTCTACGGCGCCCTGGGCTTCGCCACCCGCGTCGTGTATTCGAACTTCGTTGCCTCGGTGGACGGCGTCGTGACCCTTGGTTCGAAGCCTTCGGCCGGCACGATCATCAGCGGTAAGTACCCGGCCGACCGCTTCCTGATGGGATTGCTGCGCGCCTGCGCGGACGCCGTGGTGATCGGCGCCGGCACACTGCGTGCCACTCCCGGCCATCTCTGGACGCCCGGCCACGTCTATCCGGATCTCGCGACCGAGTTCATCGCCCTCCGCAGCGCGCTGGGTCGCACCAGAGAACCGCAGCTCATCGTCGTGACCGCGAGCGGAGAGATCGACGCGTCGCATCCCGCCATCGTCAAAGGCGCGCTCGTCCTGACCACGGCCGAGGGCGCCAGGGCGATCGGGAGTCGCCTGCCAAAATCGTGTGAGGTGGTGGCGATCGGGACAGGCAAGCACCTGGACCCGGGAAAGGCGATCGCACACCTCAGAGACCGTCGTCTGAACGTCCTCCTCACGGAGGGCGGGCCGCACCTGATCGGTCAGCTGATCGAGGGTGGCCTGCTGGACGAAGCTTTTCTCACCATCTCACCGGTGATCGCCGGCCGAAAGGATGACGATAAGCGGCTTGGCATGGTCGAGGGGGTGGAGCTGCTGCCGAATCACGGCGCGTGGAGCGGGCTGTCCAGCGTCAGGCGCCACGGCGACTATCTGTTCCTGCGCTATCGAACGCCTGCGCCCGCAGGGCGCGCTTGATCGCATCTTGAGATTCGAGCAGGACGCGGCGAATCGGTCCTGGGGGGTCTCCCTCGAGCGCCGCATCTGTCGCGTCGACGACGTCCTGGCTGATGACCGCCCGGGGGTACGTCCATTCCACGATGGAGATCGCGACCTCGGAATCGTTTGCCTTCCAGACGGGCAGGAGACTCTCGAAGAACGGCTCGACGAACGCCTCGAGCAGCGCCTGCTGATCGACCTGATGGAAGGTCCCGGCGATCGCTCGCTTCAACTGCAGCGAAGGCGTCCCTCCATGGACCACAGCCTTCCAGGCTCGTTGTTTCGTTGACACCAATGGCAGAGCCGCGCGCGCCGCAGCCGCACGCCGGCGACCCTCGTCGGTCGGGTCCCGTTTGAGCTCTAGCGCGATCAGCTTTTCGTCCGCCGCGCCGATGGTGGCCAGCGCGGTGACCGCCCTCCACCGGATCTCGAAGTCGACAACGAGGCCCTCGAACTGCGTCGAGCCGTCTAAGAGCCCACGCACCCACTCAACGTCAGGGACCGTGCGGGCCGAGTTGATGAAGGTGACCGCCCACAGCAGCTGCACGTCGCTGCCGGGCCTCGCATTGCTCATGTGGTCTTTCGACGCGCGTGCCAGCAGCTCGCGCACCTTGGGGCGGTGACCCGGCTCGCTGAAGCTGTCCACCGCGCGCTCGGCCCGGGCGATGAGGGATTCCAGGGTCGACGCGTCGGTCTCGGGCTCCACATGCGTCAGCGCTACCGCGATGTACTCGCGCGCACGGAGCTCCGCGTCGCGGGCCATATCCCAGAGCGCCCCCCAGGCGATGGCACGAGCGAGCGGATCATCGATGCCGCGGAGATGAAGCTTCAGCGTTTCCAGTGAGCCGCCATCGAGCCTGACCTTGCAGTACGTGAGGTCGCCGTCGTTTGGGAGCACGAGGTCGGGCACTCGCTCGCCTGCAAATTCCGGGATCGGGGTGACGGCCCCTTCGACGTCCAGCTCGACGGAGCGCCGTCTCTTGAGAAGACCGTCAACCAGGTCGAACAGGCCGACGCGCAGGCGATGTGGCCTGAGCATCGGATGATCCGCGGGCGCGGTTTGGATCAGCTCTGCCGAACTGATGACTCCGTCCTTGACCTGAACCTTGGCCTCGATCGTGTTCACACCCGCGGTCTCCAGCCACGCCTGCGACCAGGCGTGCAGATCGCGACCCGAGACCTCCTCGAGCGCCCCTAGGAAATCCTTCAGGTCCGTGTTTCCGAACTCGTGCTTGCGGAAGTACGTCTCGATGCCTTTGAAGAACGCCTCCCCACCGACCCATCCCACGAGCTGTTGGAGCGCCGCTGCTCCCTTGTTGTAGGTGATGAAGTCGAAGTTGAGCGTGATCGCCTCGACATCGGGGATGTCGGCGACGATCGGATGGGTTGTCGGGAGCTGGTCCTGCCTGCGAGCACCATCTTTTGTGGCGGCGGCGAACTCGATCCACGCGGTTTTGAATCGCGTGGCCTCCGCGGTGGCCAGGTAGCCCATGTACTCCGCGAAGCTTTCGTTGAGCCACAGGTCGTCCCACCAGCGCATGGTCACGAGGTCGCCGAACCACATGTGCGCCATCTCGTGAAGGATGGTTTCCGCGCGGTCCATGCGCCGGGCCTCCGTCACTTTCGAGCGGAAAAGCCTCCGCTCGTTGAACGTGACGCAGCCCACGTTCTCCATCGCGCCCGGCCGGAACTCGGGAACGTACAGCTGGTCGTACTTACCGAATGGGTACGGGTAGCCGAATCGCCGCTCGAAGAAATCAAGCCCCTTGCGTGTGATCTCGAAGAACTCGTCCGGCTCGAGGTACTCGGCGAGCGACTGCCGGCAGAACAGGCCGAGGGGAATACCTCGATGACTCTGATGGACTGCGTGATACTCGCCCGCCACGACCGCTGTGACATACGTCGACATCACCTTGGTGGTTGCAAACGTCCACAGTCCGTCGGCGCTTTGCGTACCGGGTGTGTTGGAAACGACGACCCATCCGTTCGGCGCCTTCACGTGGAACGCGAACGTCGCTTTCAGGTCCGGCTGGTCGAAGCACGCGTAGCCCTGGTACGTACTGTGTTCGGCAAACTGGCTGTGCAGGTATGCGCGGCCGTCGACGGGGTCGCGGAAAAAGGTGATGCCCGCCCCGTCGTGCGAGTAGGACCCAAGTCCCTCGACCGTCAGGGAGTTCTCTGGAGCCAGTCCGTCCAGCCGCAGCCTGCCGCCTTCGAGATCCGGCAGGGCGTAGCCATTGAGCTCGCCGGCAAGAATCACTCCGTCAAATTCGATGAAGGTGCTGCTCCCGGGTTCGCGGCATCCAAAGGTGACCGTCGTTCCGGATTCGAACGTCTCGTCTCCGGTCGTGAAATCAAACCGCACGTCGTAGTGGTGGACCGCGACGATGCCGGCTCTCTCGCGCGCCTCGCGGCGCGTCAGGTTGTTGTGTATCTCGTCAGTGCTTCACGCGCAGCTGTCGGCGCCCAGCATCAGCGGCGCTGAGGCCGCGACTCCGGGCTGCTGCGCCACCGCGACCAGCGCACCGGACTTCACACCACTCGGGATGCTAACCGGCCATTTATCAGTGGGGATCACGACCGTGTAGCCCGGCGGCGTGTAGGCGTTCGGCCCGGGCAGGTCTGTGGTCGTGCCCGTGCAGCGGTCGAAGAACTTGAGGATGTAGGCGACCGGAACCTTCTGCGGCGCGGAGAAATAGATGCCCACCTCTACGTGGCAAGAGCTCAGGTCGCATGCGGTTGCCGTCTCCGCCGGGTTGCCGCCGCCGATGTTGCACGGCGTGTCCGTGCTGCAGATGAGCACCTTCGTGATCAGGCCGGCGCTGGCCGGGCCGAAGTTCGGCACCGCGAGCGGAAGCTGGGTGGTCGGTGTGGGGCTCGACTTCGGACTTGTCTTTGGCGACGTCTTGGGCGATGTCGTCGCGCCGGGTGAATGGGTCGCGCCCGCGGTCGACGACCCGCCACGGTGGGTCGCGATGAAGCCCCCGGTGCCAAGCAAGAGGATGAGCACGATGGCGATGATCGCCGGGACCAGCCATCGCGGTCGATCGGACGGGCCCGAGGGCGTACGCGCCACGGCGGGCCTGCGGGCAGGCATCGGGGCGGGCATCGGGGCGGGAGCCCGAAACGGGTTCGGGGCCGGCGCAACCGGGGCCGCAGCGGCGGCGAAGGGTGCGGCAGCCGCGGCCACCGGCTCCGTAGGAGTTGGAGTTCCGGATGGGGGCGTGTAGGCCGCCGGCGAGGTGGGCGCCGCTTCGAGGGCGCCCGGCACCCACGGCGGTGGCGTGGCCGACGTGTCTACCTTCCCTGGTGTCCAGACCGGCGCCTCGACCGGCGTCCACGTCGACGTTTGCGCAGGGGCCGGCGTCGGAATGGTGGGGACGACTGGAGGTGGGGAAGGAGCCGGCGGTGCGGCCGCCGGTGGATTCGTGCTCATGGCGGGCGGTGGCGGGGCAGTCGCGAAAGGGGATTGAGGCGCTGCCGGGATGAACAGGGCGGGAGTGGGCGGGACCGTCTCGCGGGCGGGCGCGGGTGGGTTGGTCGTGGTGGGCAGCGGAGCCGGCGGGATCACCGCCGGAGCCTTTGGCGCCTCGTAAGGGGCTGGGGTCCTGGGAGGCGCCTCGGACCACGTGGGAACCGGGCGGGCCTCCTGAGGCAGCGGCGGCGGCGCAGGAACGGCCGGCGCCGGAGCCGGTGCATAGGTCGGCGCAGGGATCGACGGATAGGTCTGCAACGAGCGCGCCGGGGCGTCGTAGGAGGCCGGCGCCCGGAACGGCGTCTCGTCCCGGGGCACGGGCGGCACGAAAGGTGCCGGGGCTGGCGGCGCAGGCGGCTGAGATGCGGCCGCTGCGGCGGCGGCGGCGGCGGCGGCTGCTGCCGCTCCGGGCAGGAACGGTGTGACGCCGGGTGTCTCGCGCCCGCCTGCCCTCGTCGCCAACTCGGCCTGGGCCGCCATCGCCCGGTCTGGTGCCAGCATCGCCGAAGCCATCTCACGGAGGGCGCCCTGAGCGCGGTCGGCCGCCGGTCCCATGGCGCCGCTCGCCATCGATCGCATCGTCACGACGAGGCCAGGAGGAATGTTGGGCGGCGCGGGAGCCCCGGCCGGGTCGACCCCAAACGCGGCGCAAACCGCCATGCCGCAGGACCGCACGTCGGCCCGGAGGTCGCTCTGCGAAGGAGCCCCGCGCACGGCGGCGGCGGGGTGGCCCGCGAGCCTCACTTCACCGTTTCCGGTGACGCGAATCGCGGAAGCGCCGAAGCCTCCCATCGCGATGCCGGCCTCATGCAGGGCCGCCACGCCGGACAGAACCGAGGCGCCGAGCGCGGCAGCCGCCGGCGGGGTGAGCGGACCGCGTGACAGGAGCGTCGAGAGCGGCGTGCCCTCGTTGGGCTCGACCGCGACCCAGATTCCGTTAGGGTCCGTGCCCCACGCGAGGACAGGCGAGAGCGAGGGATGCCTGTGTTCAGCCAGCCTTTGAATCCGCGGGATCGCGGCGGCAGCTTCTGCCGGCGGCACGGGAATCTCGTGGACGACGGCCGGCTTGCCGTTCTTGAGCACGGCCTTCCACCCCTGGCCCGCTCCAGGTCCCACCAGCTCGATCAGCTTCGGCTTGGGTTCGCTCTCCGCCATCACGGGTGCATGGTACCCTTGCGGACCGTGGCATATGTGATCGTGCAGCCGTGTGTTGGCGTCAAAGACGCCTCATGCGTGGAGGTCTGTCCGGTGGACTGCATTCACACCGACGACGCTGCCACGATGTATTACATCGACCCCGACGAGTGCATCGACTGCGGCGCATGCGTGGACCCGTGTCCCGTCGACGCGATTTTTCCTGAGGACGAGGTTCCGGAGCAGTGGCGCGATTACATCAAGATCAACGCCGACTATTTCAAAAACCGGTAGGTCCTGATGGGTCGACATTCGGTCACTCTCGTACCCGGTGATGGCGTGGGTCCTGAGATCTGCGACGCCACCGTTCGCGTGCTGGAAGCCACTGGTGTCGAGTTCGACTGGGACGTCCAGCAGGCGGGCGCAGCGGCCATCGCCGAATTCGGAACGCCGCTCCCGGAGCACGTGCTCGCCTCGATTCGCAAGAACAAGGTCGCGCTCAAAGGTCCTATTACGACGCCGATCGGCAGCGGGTTTCGAAGCGTCAACGTCGCGCTCCGTCTGGAGCTCGACCTTTTCGCTCTGGTTCGCCCGGTCAAGGCCTACAAGGGCGCGCGCAATCTGCGGGACGACCTCGACTTCGTCATCGTGCGTGAGAACACAGAGGATCTTTACGCCGGCCTCGAGTTCGAGCGCGGCACGCCTGACTGCGACCACCTGATCACCGAGATTTCAGGCTTGCTTAAGAAAAAGATCCGGCCCGACAGCGGGCTGTCGATCAAGCCGATCTCAGTCAGCGGGACCGAGCGGATCGTGAAGTTCGCCTTCGAGTACGCGCGCAAGAACAAGCGGCGCAAGGTTACGGCCGTGCACAAGGCGAACATCATGAAGCACACCGACGGGCTCTTCCTCGCCGTCGCGCGGCAGGTCGCGCAGCAGTATCCGGACATCGAGTTCGAAGACCGGATCGTCGACAACATGTGCATGCAGCTGGTGCTGCGACCCAAGGAATACGACATCCTCTGCTGCCCGAACCTTTACGGAGACATAATCTCCGACCTCGGCGCGGGCATGATCGGCGGCCTCGGGCTCGCGCCGGGCGCCAACATCGGGACCAACGGCGCGGTGTTCGAGGCGACCCACGGGAGCGCGCCGAAGTACACGGGCCAGAACAAGGTGAACCCGATGGCGGTGATGCTGTCGGGCGTGCTCATGCTGCGTCACCTCGAGGAGGTGGCCGCCGCCGACGCGCTCGAAGCCGCGATCGCGCAGGTGATCGCTATCGGCAAGAACGTGACCTACGACCTCAAGGAAAAGCGCGGCGACATCACGGCGGTCGGAACCAGCCAGGTGGCGGACGCGGTCATCGCCCAGATGCAAGCGGGGGCTTGATAACCCCACGAAGTCAGAGCCTTCGGCGTGACTAACCCCCACGAACTCTGAGTGTTCCCGCCGTGAGTTCGCGGGGGCCTCGTGAGTCGCGGGGACCCCTTAAGAGCGGGGCCGCCGAGAGAGTCCTGCGGCTCCGCCGGCTCTGGGAGGAGCACGTCCACCGCCCCTTTCCCGGCACGGGCAACGACCCGAGGCTCCAGGAGGTCGCTCTTTACTCGTCCTGGCTTGGCAGCATCGTCGAGGTGGCTCTGGGCCAGGGCGTCCTCGACCCCAACCACGCCGAGATGCTCAAGACGCGCCGTGCCGAGGGCAACCAGGTCCTGTTCCGAGCGGGCGGCGAGCTGGGCGAACCGGTCCGCTCCTATGTAGCTCGCCTGATCACGATCGAAGATCTACTGGCACAATTGCCGATCAGATGAGTCTTTGTCATCTCCCATGGGTGGGAGTAGGCGCCGACTGGTGAGCGTATTTCAACTCCCCACCATGTGGGGAGGTGGCGCGGAGCGCCGGAGGGGCGCTGGAGCTGGCATCCTCCTAGCGGCAGCACTCTTGACCGCCTGCAACACCCCCGCCGTTCCCCTTGCCGGAACCACGGCCGTGTCGCCGGCTCGCGTTCTCGTGGCCGCCCCCGACATGGCCGACCAGCCCTCGTTCGCCACTCGCACCGGCCGCCCACCCGTCCTGAGCCTGCAGGAGCTCTTCCACCCGACCTACACCGTGCCCCTCGACCCCAGCAAGATCCGCACCCTGCTGGTGACCGGCGACATCATCCCGGCCCGCGGCGTCAACTACTTCGCCACGGTGAAACACGACTTCCTGTGGCCGTTCCGGCCGACCGCCGACTACACGAAGAACGCGGACATCACTTACATCAACCTCGAAGCACCGCTGTTCGCCGGCTGCCCGGTGAGCCCTGCCGCAAGCTTCACGTTCTGTGGCGATGCACGCTTCGTCAACGGGTTGACCTTCATGGGCGCGGACGTGGCGAACCTCGCGAACAACCATCTCTCCAATTACGGCGCGGAAGGGATCACCGCCACCGATCAGCTGCTGCAGAAGAATGGAATCCTGACCTCTGGGCTGGGCCCGGTCGCCGTCATCGACATACGCGGCATCAAGTTCGGCTTCATCGGGTTCAACGGCGTCGGTCGAGCGATCGACCAGACCGCACTGAAAGAGGGCATCGCCCGCGCCCGCCAGCTGGCCGACATCGTGGTGGTGCAGTTTCACTGGGGCAAGGAGTACGAGCGGCAGCCTATGCCAGACCCCGGCGTTCCGACACCTGACGATCCGGTGAACATCGGCCACGAAGCGATCGATTGGGGCGCTGACATCGTGATCGGCAACCATCCCCACTGGTACCAGGGCGTCGAGGTGTACAAAGGCAAGCTCATCACGTACGCAAACGGCAACTTCGTCTTCGACCAGATGTGGTCGGAAGAGACACGTGAGGGCGTGATCGGCACCTACACCTTCTACGGCACGCAGCTCGTGGCGGCGTCATGGAAGCCCGTCCGCAGCTACGACTACGGCCAGCCGGTGTTCATGAACGCGCAGGACTCGGCGGCGACGCTGCAGACGATGGAGGCGGCGAGCGATACGCTCGCCACACGCCTTCACGAGCCGACCACGTCGCCGGTGCCCTCATATCCGCCGCCACTTCCTTACGCGCCTGAACACGCACCCGCGTAGCCGACCGGTTAGAATTTCGCGAAACTAAAGCGCAGGGGGTCCCACCGTCGCAGCTTACGTCCCAGATACAGGGAGCTCACGTACACGCGGTCGCGTTCGCCGGCGTCGAGACCGCGCCAGATTTCTGGTCGCGCTCGGCCTGGTCGCCGGCCTGACATTGGTCGGCGTCGTGACCACCGGTTTCATCGCGAAAGGCCGCACGCCGATCAAGTTCACGCTCGAGAGCGCGGCCGCCCCCGCGGCGGCGAGCTTCGACCATTTCAACTTCTCGAACTTTTGGCTCGCAACGCACCCGCAGCCCAATCTCCCGATCCACGGCCAGGCCGCGTACCTCGTCGACCTGGATACGCGGATGGTGATGTGGGAGCGGGATCCCGAGACGACGCGCGCACCTGCGAGCCTCACGAAGCTGATCACCGCTATGGTCGCCGTCGACGACGCCGGCTCGCTCGACCGCGTGGTGGAGGTGACTCCAGAAGCCACGCAGGTCGTGCCGAGCGTCATGGGACTCTCGGCCGGCGAGCGCCTCACGGTGCGGCAGCTGCTCGACGGCCTGTTCCTCGATTCCGGAAACGACGCGGCCGAAGCGCTGGCGCAAGGCATCGTGCCGCGCGACCGGTTCATCCGCCAGATGAACCAGAAGGCGAAGAGCATCGGGCTGACCGGCAGCAATTTCGTCAACCCGAGCGGGCTCGACGCGCCGGGTCACGGGATGACGGCGCATGACCTGGTTCACACGGCGGCGTACCTCGACCGCTACTACCCGGAGCTGGCGGCGATAGCGGCGACCAAAGACATCGCCATCCCGGCGACCGCCCAACACAAGGCCTTCTACCCGCACAACCTCAACGGCATCCTGTGGAGCTATCCCGGCGCAACGGGCCTGAAGACGGGTCTCACTGACAACGCCGGCGGGTGCATGCTCGCCACGGCGACTCGAGACGGGCGTCACCTCATCGTGGTCGTGCTCAACGCCACTCTGCACTCGACCGCCGATGCCACGCTTTTGCTGAACTACGGCTTCAGCGTCCGCACCGACGGGGCATTCGGGCCTTGGGCAACCACTCACCCGGCCGCCTGATCCTCGCCGCCACCACACCCTAGACTTCGGGTTCGTGACTCGGCTTACGGGACTGACCGCGCTCGAGGTGCTGGACTCACGGGGCAATCCCACGATCGCGGTCATCGCGCACACGGAAAAGGGGAGCGGGCGGGCGATCGTGCCGTCCGGGGCCTCGACCGGCGTCCATGAGGCCGTGGAGCTGCGCGACGGCGACCCCAATCGATACGGCGGAAAAGGTGTGAAAAAGGCGGTGGTCCACGTCACGGGTGAGATCGCCGAACGGCTGCACGGGTTCGACGTGATGGATCAAAAGGGTCTTGACCAGGCCCTGATCGAGCTGGACGGCACCCCGAACAAGGGCCGCCTCGGCGCCAACGCCATCCTCGGCACGTCGCTGGCCGTGGCGCACGCGGCCGCGCAGGCGAAAGGCGTTCCTCTCTACCGCCATCTCGGTGGCGACGGCGCGACCATGCTGCCGCTGCCGATGGCCAACATCCTCAACGGCGGTGCTCACGCCGACACGTCGGTCGACCTGCAGGAGTTCATGGTCTGCCCGGTCGGCTCGCCCACGTTCGCCGAAGCGATGCGGGCGGTGTCCGAGGTGTACCACGCGCTGAAGCAGGTGCTGAAAGGGCAGGGACTCGCCACGGCGGTGGGGGATGAGGGTGGGTTCGCCCCCAATCTGCGCTCTAACGAGGAGGCGCTCAAACTCATCGTCGAAGCGATCAAGCAGGCCGGTTACGAGCCGGGCCGCGACGTGGCGATCGCGCTAGACCCCGCCGCCAGCGAGTTCTATGCGGATGGCAAGTACACGCTGAAAGGGGAGGGCCGGTCGCTGGACGCGGCGGCTCTGGTCGGCCTCTACTCCGAATGGACCGCTCGTTACCCCATCGTCTCCATCGAGGACGGAATGGCCGAGGACGACTGGGACGGCTGGCGGCTGCTGACCGACCGGCTCGGCAGCAACGTCCAGCTGGTCGGCGACGACCTCTTCGTCACCAACGTCGCGCGGCTGAGGCTGGGGATCGAAAGAGGCGTCGCCAACTCGCTGCTCGTGAAGGTGAACCAGATCGGCACGCTGACCGAGACGCTCGACGCGATCGATCTCGCACGCCACGCCGGCTACAGCTCGGTCATCTCGCACCGCTCCGGCGAGACGGAGGACACGACGATCGCCGACTTGGCCGTCGCCACCGGTGCGGGGATGATCAAGACCGGCGCTCCGGCGCGTTCGGAGCGCGTTGCGAAGTACAACCGGCTGCTGTCGATCGAAGCAGACCTGGGCGAGTCGGCCGTCTACGCGGCTCGCACCAAACTCCGGTGAAGCCCTCGTCGCGGGCCGTGCATGCCGGCCGCGACCTCAAGGCCCGCAGCCCGCTTGCACCCGACCTCAGCACGACAGCGGTCCACGTGTACACCGACCTTGACGACTATGACGCGGTGGCGAAGGGCGAACGCCCGGGCCACTACTACGGTCGCAACTCGAACAGCAACCGCGAGATGCTTGAAAAAGCCGTGGCCGAGCTCGAAGGGGCCGAGGCCGGGCTCGCTACCGCCTCCGGCATGGCCGCGCTGCACTCCGCGATGCTGGCCCTGGCGCCGCGACCGGCGACCATCGTCGCCACTCGCGAACTGTACGGAGGGACCATGGCGCTGCTGCGGCATGACTTCGAGCCGGCCGGCTATGAGGTCCATTTCGTCGACCTGGGCGACCTCGACGCGGTGCGCGGCGCCATCGATGGCGCCGGGCTGGTGCTGGCCGAGACGATCACTAATCCGCTTTGTGGCGTGCCGGACCTCGAAGCCATCGCGGCCATGGCGCGTGAGCGCGGCGTGCCGTTTCTCGTCGACAACACCTTCGCTTCTCCGATCCTGTGCCGGCCGCTCGAGCTTGGCGCGACCGCCGTCATGCACAGCGCCACGAAATACATCGGCGGGCATTCGGATCTCGTCGCGGGCGTGGCGGTCGGGGGCGCCGGTGCGATCGGTGCCGCACGAGCTCGATCGGTCCGCACGGGCACCACGCTGGGCCCATTTGACGCCTGGCTGGCGCTTCGCGGCCTGAGGACGCTTGACGTGCGGATGCGAAGGCACAGCGACAACTCGCTCGCCCTCGCTCGAGCGATGCGGGCGATGGCGGGCGTCGCGCGGGCCCACCATCCTCTGCTCGAAGGCTCGCCGTCGTTTGCGGTCGCGACGCGGCTGCTGCCCCAGGGAGCGGGGGGGATGATGGCGTTCGATCTCGAGGGCGGGAGGTCCGCCGTGCAGCGGATGATGTCTCGCTTGCGGCTCGTTGTCTTCGCCGCCAGTCTCGGCGGGGTCGAGACCACCATCTCCTACCCCGAGATCACATCGCACCGGTCGCTGACGCCGCAGGAGCGGGCGGAGCTGGGCGTGACCCCGGGAACCGTACGCGTATCGGTGGGGATCGAGGACGCGGACGACATCATCGACGACTTCGCGCAAGCCCTTTCCGCCTGAATGGCCGTCTACACCGCGCTGCAGCTGGTCGAGGTGCTGGTCGCGAGCGCCATCGTGCTTTTCGGGGTACTGGCGAGATCGCCGTCCGTCACCCTGCTCGGCGCCGGCTACTTGATTGGAAAGGCGATCCTCAACATCCTCGTACCCGAGGGCGGCAGCGTGTACAGGCGTTCATTGATCGGCTACGCCTTCGCCGCCGTGTACCTTGCCGTCGCGCTCATCCTTGTCCACTTCAACGGCTGACCACGCTTTGGGCTGACCACGTTTTGGGCTGACCAAGCTTTGGACTGACCGGCTTTCTATCCTTTTCTTAGATGGTTCACAGCACCGGGACCGCGGGGATCACACAGTTGATCGGCAACACGCCGCTACTGCGCATCCGCATGTTCGAGCGAGAGTTCCCTCGTCTCGAGGTATATGCAAAGGCCGAGTGGTTCAACCCGGGCGGTTCGGTGAAAGACCGTGCCGCGCTGTCGATGATCGAGGAGGGTGAGCGGCGTGGCGCCCTCACCCATGACAAAACAATCATCGATTCGACCTCCGGAAACACCGGCATCGCCTACGCGATGGTGGCCGCCGCGAAGGGTTATCGCGTGAAGCTGGTGATGCCGGCGAACGTGAGCGCCGAGCGCAAGGCGCTGATCAGCGCCTACGGCGCGGACATCGTCTACAGCGATGCGGGCGAGGGGTCCGATGGCGCCATCCGGTTCGTGCGCGACCTCGTTGCCGCCGACCCTAACAGCTACTTCTACCCGGACCAGTATTCGAATCCGGCGAACGCGCGAGCGCACTACGAGGGCACGGCGGTGGAGATCCTGCAGCAGACCGCCGGCCGGGTGACCCACTTCATCGCCGGCCTCGGGACGACCGGCACCTTCGTTGGAACCTCGCGGCGCCTCAAGGAGCACGACCCATCGATCAGGACCATCGCTGTCCAGCCCGAGGACTCCTTCCACGGGCTCGAGGGACTGAAGCACATCCCGACGGCGATCATTCCGAAGATCTGGGACCCCACGCTTGCGGACGAGATCTGGGGCTGCCCGACGGAACCGGCCTACGACCTGGCCCGTGCCGCGGCGCGGACCGAGGGGCTGCTGGTCGGGCATTCGAGCGGGGCTGCTTTGTGGGCGGTGCGACGGCTGGCGGGGACGATCGACGAAGGCGTCGTGGTCACCGTCTTTCCAGACTCCGGCGACCGCTATCTCTCAACTGGGCTCTACGGGCGCAAATGAAGATCAACAAGTCAGCGCTCGAAGACATCCGCGCGCATGGCGCCGAGGGCTACCCACACGAGATCTGCGGCATCATGCTCGGCCCGCGAGGCGAAGGCCGCGTGACCGAGGTGCGGAAGGCGCGCAACATCATCGTCGAGCGAGCCCGCGACCGCTACGAGATCGATCCGCGCGACCACATCCGAATTCAGCGCGAGGCGGACGCCGAAGGCCTCGACATCGTCGGCTACTACCACAGCCATCCCGACCACCCCGCGCAGGCATCCCGCTTCGACACCGAGCGTGCGTGGGCGGGAAACGTCTACCTGATCGTTTCGATCGAGAACGGCAAGCCGGTCGACGCGAATTGCTTCGTCGCTGACACGGACGGCGGACCCTTCCGCCTGGAACCGCTGGTGGTTGCCTGACCAGACCGGAAGAGAAGGCTGTCGGGAAGCGCGTTGGGTGGCTGAACCGAAACGTGGTCGGCATTGGAATCGCGGACCTTGCTGCGGACGCGAACTACGAGATGGTCTTTGCCGTCTTACCGCTTTTCATCACGGTGGGTTTGGGCGCGCCTGCATTCGCGGTCGGGCTCGTGGAAGGCCTCGGCGACGGTTCATCCGCGGTGGTCAAGCTCTGGAGCGGCTGGTACAGCGATCGAATCTCCTGGCGCAAGCAGATGGCGGTGGGCGGATACGGCGCCACGGTTGCCGGCCTGGGTTTGCTGGTCGCTGTCACCAGTTGGCCCCAGGTTATAGTCGCGCGTTCGCTCGCCTGGATGGGCCGTGGCCTGCGACAGCCGATCCGTTCCGCCATGCTCGCCGGCTCGGTCGACGGCAAGGATCTCGGCAAGGCGTTCGGTCTCCACGAAGCGTTGGACACTGGGGGTGCCCTCATCGGGCCGGCGGTTGCATTCGTGCTGCTTTCAACGGGTCTCGGGTTCCGAGCCATCTTCTGGGTGGCGTTGATCCCAGGCGCGCTTTGTGTCGCGCTGTTCGCGCTCGTCACGCGAGATCCGCGCCGGGAGCGCCCCAACCCCGTCTCCCTCAGAGTTCCGATGCCACCTGGGTTCTGGCGCCTGATGACCCCGGTCGCAATCTTTGGCGTCGGCAATTTTGCCACTGCCTTCTTCACTCTCCGCGCCATGCAGCTGGTTCAGCCCGAGCTGAGCCACTCCGCGGCGCTGGCGGCCGCCGTTGGTTTCTATCTGGCGCACAACGCCGTGGGAGCCGCGGTCTCGTTTCCGGCGGGCTGGCTTGCGGACAAGGTCGGTAAGGCACCGGTGCTTGCGAGCGCGTACCTGACGTTCGCGGCCGCCTGCGTAGTCGGCGTACTCGGCCACGGTTGGCTCGCGCTGGCGCTCATGGCGCTCCTGGTGGGAGCCCAGAACCCGGTGGTCAGCGCGGTCGAAGGATCGCTCACGAGCTCGCTCGTGGAAGAGCGTCGGCTGGGCACCGCTTTCGGCTTCCTGAACGGCATCAACGGCGCCGCCGATCTCGTTTCGAGCGTCACCGCCGGCGCCCTTTGGACATTCCTGAGCCCAGCAGCAGCATTCGGTTTCGGCGCCGTCCTGTGCGCTGTGGCGGGCGCGGTACTGTGGTTCAGAGACCCGATCAAGGGGACAAAACCCGTCTAATTGACGTCGTGCCTCGCCCCATCGTCGCCATCGTCGGCCGCCCGAACGTCGGCAAGTCGACGCTTTTCAACCGGATCCTCGGCTGGCGAAAGGCCATCGTCGACCCGCAGTCCGGCCTGACACGCGACCGGTTGTACGGCGTCGCCGACTGGCGCGGCCGGGAGTTCACGGTGGTGGACACGGCGGGTTTGGACCTGGACAGCGCCAAGGATTCCTCCCAGACGGCCATCGAGGCACAGACCAAGGTAGCGATCGACCAGGCGCAGGTCATCGTCCTGCTGCTCGACGTCCGCGAGGGATTGACCCCGATCGATCGTGAGATCGCGCAGCTGCTGCGCCGATCGCGGCGGAGTGTTGTCGTGGCCGCGAACAAGGCGGATTCTCCGTCTGAGCGGCACTTCGCCCACGAGATCCTCGAGCTCGGCTTCGCCGAGCCATCCCTGGTTTCGGCCCAGCACGGCATCGGGATCGGCGACTTCCTCGATCGGGTGCTCGAGGCGCTCCCGCCCCCCGAGCTAGAGCCGCCTGCCGAGGAGAAGGCTGACAGGCTCGCCATCATGGGCCGCCCGAACGTCGGCAAGTCCTCGCTGCTCAACGCCTTGCTGGGCGACGAGCGAGCCCTGGTCAGCCCCGTGCCGGGCACGACGCGCGATCCGATCGATACAGAGCTCATCTATGACGGGATCCCAGTCGTCCTGATCGACACCGCCGGCATCCGCCGAAAGTCGTCGAACCGGGATCAGATCGAGCGCTACAGCCTCATGCGCGGCATCCACGCCATGGAGCGCGCTGACACCGTGCTGCTGGTGATCGACGCGTCGGCCGGCGTGCTGGCACAGGACCAGCATGTCGCCGGCTATGCCCTGGAGGCTGGGAAGGGCCTGGTCATCGTCGTCAACAAGATCGATCTTGTCGATCTAGCCGAACGCAAGCCGGCCCACTGGCGAACGGTGCTCGGGAAGAACTTCAAGTTCGCGCCCTTCGCGCCGGTCGTGACGGTCTCCGCGAAGACGAGAGAGGGAATCGGCGGGATCATGCCCGCCGCCCTGGAGGTGGTGGGCCAGCGCCGGATCAAGATGCCGCCGAACGAGCTGAATCGGGTGCTGCGAGAAGCCTTCCTGTCGCACCCTCCGCCCAGCTTCAAGGGCCGGAGGCTGAAATTGGGCTATGCGACCCAGGCCAGTGGGGAGGCCCCCACGGTCGTCCTGTTCGTCAACGACACTGGGCTGCTCCATTTTTCTTACCGCCGGTATCTGGAAAAGAAGGTCAGGGACCGGTTCGGGCTCATCGGCAACCCGCTGAAGCTGGTGCTTCGTTCGGATACAGAGAAGCGCGCCGGGGCAGCTCGCCAGGCGACTCGCACGGACGCCAAGCGCGGGAAGTAGTGCATCAGGCTCGGCCCCACCCGCCCCTGCCCGCAGGGCACGGACGGGTGAAAGGCACGCCCGGCGTTTACATTTCCATCATGTCCCCACGACAACGCTCTGACGGCCGGGTGATCTATTGATGCTATGGCCACCCAGCTGAGCTCCAAAGTCCTGGTCGTCGACGACGAAGTTCACATCGTCGAGCTAGCCCGCCTCTATCTCACGCGCGAGGGATATGAGGTCGAGGGCGTCTGCGACGGCGCCCAGGCCATGGCCAGGTTCGCCCAGCTCAAGCCCGACCTGGTGATCCTGGACATCATGCTGCCCGGGACCGACGGCCTCACGATCTGCAAGGAGATCCGAAAGCAGAGCCAGGTGCCCATCATCATGCTCACCGCACGCGACGAGGTCACCGACAAGGTGGTCGGCCTCGAAGTGGGGGCGGACGACTACCTCACGAAGCCGTTCCATCCTCAGGAGCTGGTGGCCCGGGCCAAGGCCCTGCTCCGGCGGGCGCGCGTCGAACCCGACCAACCCAAGCTGATCCGCGCCGGCGGGCTCGAGGTGGACCTGGAGCGGCACGAGGTCCGGCACGGCAAGGCCAAGGTCCAGCTCCGTCCCAAGGAGTTCGACCTCCTGGCCCTGCTCGCGCGGCATCCCGGCCGCGTCTTCCAGCGCAGCGAGCTGCTCGACCTGGTCTGGGGCTACGACTTTCCCGGATACACGCGAACCGTGGACGTGCACGTCCAGCAGGTGCGTGAGAAGCTGGCTGCGGCGAGCATCACCGACCCGAGCATCCAGACCGTCTGGGGAGTCGGGTACCGGCTGGAGCTGGCAGCGAGCTGACTCTCCGACTTCGCCTCCTCGCCGCGGCCGCGGGCATCGTCGCCGTGAGCCTCGTCCTGGGCGGGCTTCTGACGTGGGTCCTGGTCCGCGACCTCGAGCTGCAGGGCGTGCAGGACCAGCTCGACAGGGGAGTGATCACGGCGACCGCACAGGTAAAGCATGAGGAGTGCTTCACCCGGCCGGCCGCGGTGCTGCCGGGCGCGGCGACCTGCCGCCTCGACGTACCCGTCGATTTCGAAGACCGGCTGAGCTCGATCGTGGTGCCGACTTTGAGCGGCAACCGCCTACTGCTGCTCGACGCCCAGCGGCGGGTCGTGTACGACAGCGGTGGCACCGACATGTTCACCACGACGATCGCGATCACGCCTTCAGCACGCGTGGCCAACGTCGGCGAGGCGCGGACCACGCTTGGAGGCCAGCCATACATCGCTGCCGGGGTGAGGATCGCGCCGGCGCGCGACCCGCTGGCCGTCACCTTTGTCGTGCTCGCTCAACCACAGGCCTTCGCGGCTTCCGCGGCCGCCGGCGACCTGGCCGGCCGCCTGCTCGAAGCCGGCGGCGCCGCGCTGGTAGTCGCGATGCTGCTGGTCCTGCTCGTGAGCCGCTCGCTCACGGGGCCTCTCACCCAGCTCGCCGGCGCCGCCGAGGACATCGCCGCCGGCAACTACTCGCGCCGGGTCGGTATCCGGGGGAGCGACGAGATCGGCATGCTCGGCGCGGCGTTCGACCGGATGGCGGAAGCCGTGGAGCGCGCCCGCAAGACCCAGCGCGATTTCCTCGCCAACGTGTCGCACGAGCTGAAAACGCCGCTGACGAGCTTGATCGGCTTCAGCCAGGCCCTCGTCGACGGCAGTCTCTGGAGCGAGACCGACAGGGCGCGCGCGGCGACCATCATCCACGAGGAGTCCGAGCGTGTGCTGCGCATGGCCCAGGAGCTGCTCGACCTCGCGCGGGTCGAGGCGGGCTCGATCTCCTTGCACATCACCGCGGTGGATCTGAGAGGCCAGCTCGAGCAGGAGCTCGAGATGATCCGGCCTCGCGCCAAGAAGCGCGGGCTCGAGCTGAACCTGGATGCGCCAAAGACCATCCCGCCGGTGGCCGCGGATCCGGAGCGCCTGCACCAGATCCTCGACAACCTGCTCGACAACGCGGTCAAGTACGCTCCTGAAGGAACCCCGATTCGGATTTCGGCGCTCTCAAACATCTCAGGCGTTGAGGTGATCGTCGCCAATCCCACGGCCGCGCACAAGCCGGATCCCGAGAGGATGTTCGAGCGCTTCTATCGGGCAGACCCCTCCCGTTCCGTGGCCGCGGGAGGCGTTGGACTCGGCCTCTCCATCTCCCGGGAGCTCGCCGCGGCCATGAAGGGCCGGCTGTGGGCCGACTTCGACGGGGCGGGCGAACTGCGGCTGCACCTGCTGCTGCCGGCGGCGCGCCAGCCGGACGACGCCCGTGTGAAGCCGCCCGCCGCGGTCGAGCCTGTGTCTAAAGCGAGCTAGTGGCGCGCCGTGCGCGGCGCCGGCCGTAGATCGCGACAGTGGCGATGAAGCAGCAACCCGCGACTATCAGCAGCAGCTTCGCCCATGTTGGAAGCGGCCGGAGGTAGGTCGGGCCGACGACGGTGGTGAGGACACTCGCCCACAACACGTTCATAAAGACCAGCAGAGCCATGTTGCGCCTTGACATTGAGGCCACCGCCCAGTATGCCCGCCTACCGCGTTGGCGGAATCCCCAGCGTCTATACCGTTTTGATCGAGCCTTCACCGTAATTACTACTCTACTGGTAGGAAAGTAGTAATATGGCAGTATGAAAGCTACAGTGTCTGAAAAGGGCCAGGTCACGATCCCCAAACGCCTTCGTGAACGCCTCGGCATCCGCGCTGGAGAGATGCTCGACTTCGAAGAGCGAAATGGCGAGCTGGTGGCAAGGAAGGCAGGCTTGGCCGATCCCGTCGCGGAGGTCTACGGGACCTTGAAACTTGGCGAGCCGATTGACGAGTTCGTGCGTCAGATCCGTGGACCCCACGCGAGCCGATGATCACGGCGATCGATACGAACGTGGTATTGGACGTAGTAACCGCGGATACCAAGCACGGGTTGGCTTCGGCCGATGCGATGCGGCGGGCCGCGTCGGAAGGATCCCTGATTGCCTGCGAGATCGTGTGGGCTGAACTATCAGCGGCGTTCGGTCCGGGGCCGCAGGCGGAGGCCACTCTGGCACGGCTCGGAGTCGTCTTCAGCAGCGTTGAGCGCTCACAGGCAGCAGCGGCGGGCACGGCGTGGCGCGAGTATCGAAAGAGAGGCGGACCCCGAGATCGCCTCATCGGAGACTTCTTGGTAGGTGCACATGCCCTCGGTAAGGCCGACCGCTTGCTGACGCGTGATCGCGGTTTCTACCGCTTGTGTTTCAACTCGCTTACTGTCATGGATCCGAGCAGCCGGAAAAGATGAGCGGAGAGTCGGCTACCGTTACCGCGCGGGCGGCACCACCAGCGTCACCGGGTTTTCGATCAGGCGCTTCACCTCGGCCATGAACTGCGCGGCGGTCGCGCCGTAGAACACGCGGTGGTCCACCGTCAGGGTCATTCGCATGACCTTGCCAGGCACGATCCGCCCGTCTTCCACCACGGGAACGTCCTTGATCGCCCCGACCGCGAGGATCGCGGCCTCCGGTGGATTGATGATCGCCACGAACTCATCGACCCCGAACATCCCGAGGTTGGAAATCGAGAACGTAGCGCCGCTCAGGTCGCCTTCGCCTGGTACGGGCGGAGCGAGCGCGCTCGATGACCTGCCGCGACTCGATGGAGATCTGGACCAGGTCCTTCGCATCTGCGTCGTGAACCACCGGGACCAGCAGGCCCATGCCCTGGCTCGGGGCGACGGCGAGGCCGATGTTGATGGAACGCTTGCGCTGGAAGCGCCCGTCGACCCACGAGCTGTTGACCTCAGGAAACTTCCGGAGCGCGAGCGCGCAGGCGCGCACCAGCATGTCGGTCATCGTCACCTTGTCGGCGCCCGGGACGGAATCCTTCAGCTGCTGGCGCATGCTCACCGCCTCATCCACGCGAGCCTCGACGGTGACCGTGAACTCGGGGACGGTTGACTTGGCCTCGGCCATCCGCCGTGCGATGGTCGCCTGCATCCGCGACGGGTCGATGACCTCGACGTCCGGCCCGGCCGCTCGCGGGGCGGCCGTCGGGCCGGCGCCTGCGCTCGGCGGGCCTGCTCGTGCCGGCGGCGGCGAGCACGTCCTCTTTGACGATCCGGCCGTCCGGCCCGCTTCCCTTCAGAGAAGCCAGGTCGACGCCCATCTCGGCGGCGAGGCGCTTGGCCAGTGGCGACGCCTTGATGAGGCTTTCGCCCTTACCGTCAGGACTGGGGCCGTCTGGCGCCCGGTCGTCAGGCTCCTCATCGACTTTTTCTTCAGTGACTTGTTCTTCAGTGACCTTTTCAGCGGGAGGTGGGGAGGAGGCCGCGGCGGCCTTCTTCTCTTCATCGACCTTTTCGGCGGGAGGTGGGGAAGAGGCCGCGGCCGTCTTCTCTTCGACCATCTGCGGCGGAACTTCGGCCTCTTTTGGCTTGGCGGGAGCAGCCTTGGCTTTCGCCGGCGCGGCGGACGCTTCCCCGATGGTCGCGATCGGAGCCCCGATCTTGGCCGGCACTCCCTGCTCGACCAGGATCGAGAGAACCCCGCCGCTCTCAGCTTCGAGGTCGAAGGTGGCCTTGTCCGACTCGACCTCGGCGAGCACGTCGCCCTGCTTCACCTCGTCGCCGGTCTTCTTCTTCCACTCGACGATGGTGCCTTCCTCCATCGTGTCGGAGAGCTTCGGCATATTTATATCAGTCATATTCCTTCTCCGGAAGATGAGCAACGGCGCTTGCCCGGCCGAAGGCCGGGTCGGCTTTGCCGACGCCGCGATGAGAGGAAACCATCTGGGTTTCCTCTCATATCCTTGACGTCAGGCATCGGTCTACTTACCCACGACGGCGCGGACAAGCTGCTTGATGTTCTCGCTCGTGGGGATCGACGCCTTCTCGAGCGGCAGGCTGTACGGCATCGGCACCTGCGCGCCGCCGAGGCGTCTCACCGGGGCATCCAGGTAATCGAAGCAGCGCTCCTGCACGCCTGCCGCGATCTCCGCCGTCACGCCGTAGGTCGCCCAGCCTTCCTCGACCACCACGCAGCGCCCCGTCCGCCGCACGGATTCGACGATCGGCTCCCAGTCGATGGGACGGATCGACCGAAGGTCGATCACCTCGACGTCCACGTCTTCTTCCTCGAGCTGCTTGGCCGCTTCGTTCGCCAGCACGGCCATGCGCGAAACTCCGACCACGGTCACATCCGAGCCGCTGCGGCGTACCGCCGCCTTGCCCAGCGGCGTGGTGTAGTCGCCCTGGGGCACGATGCCGCGCACGTTGTACAGGCTCATCGACTCGAGGAACATCACCGGGTTGTCGCTGCGGATCGCCGACTTGAGCATGCCCTTCGCATCCTCGGGAGTGGTCGGAGCGACGACTAGAAGCCCCGGGATCAGGCCGTAGATAACCTCGAGGCTGTGAGAGTGCTGGGCCGACAGCTGGTGCCCCGCGCCGCCGGGCATTCGGATCACCATCGGCACCTTCGCCTCGCCGCCGAACATATAGCGGATCTTGGCCGCGTTGTTGACGATCTGGTCGTAGGCGACCAGCGAGAAGTTGATCGTCATCAGCTCGACGACCGGCCGCAGGCCCAGCATGGCGGAGCCTATCGCGCAGCCGACGATCACCTCTTCTGCGATCGGCGCGTCAACGACGCGTTGGGCTCCGAAGCGGTCGAGCAGGCCCTCGGTGACGCGATACGCGCCGCCGAACTTCCCGATGTCCTCGCCGATCAGGTAAACGCTGTCGTCGCGCTCCATCTCTTCGTTGAGCGCCTCGCGCAGAGCGACTCGGTAAAGCTTTTCGTCGGTCGCAGCGGGAGCCTGGGTGCGGGTTGCCATTACAGCGGGTCTCCACGCAGCTCGGGCCGGTTTTCCCATTCGCCCGCGTACGCGAACTTGTACAGGTCGTCGGGATTGGGGTCGGCGCTCTCGTCCGCGTACCGGACGATGTCCTGGACCTCGGCGTCGACCTCCTGCCGGACCTTCTTGAAATACTCCTCGTCGGCCAGCCCGCTCGTCTCGAGCTCGTGCTCGAAAGCCACGATGGGGTCGGCCTTGCGGAACTTCTCCTTGTCCTCGGCGGGGCGGTACTTGTCCGGGTCGACCACGGAGTGACCTTTGAACCGGTAGCAAAGCGCCTCGATGAATCTCGGCTCCGAGTCCGCCCGTGTCTTTTCGACGATCTCGCTCGTCTTCAGCATCACCTCGCGGAGGTTCATCCCGTCAACCTGGATCGACTCCATGTCATAGGCGCACGCCTTCTTGTAGATGTCAGCGACCGCCGATGCGGCCTCGACCGGCGTGCCCATGCCGTATCGGTTGTTCACGCAGAACCACACCACGGGGAGCTTGAAGACCTTCGAGAAGTTGAGCGACTCGTGGAAGGCGCCGATATTGGTGGCTCCGTCGCCGAACATGCAGAAGACGACGTCCTTCTCTTTGCGATACCGCACCGCCCAGCCGCCGCCGACCGCCAGGGGCAGGTGACCGCCGACGATTCCGTAGCCGCCCATGAAGCGGAGGTTGGAATCGAACATGTGCATCGAGCCGCCGCGACCGTGCGACGTGCCCGTCTCCTTGCCGAACAGCTCGGCCATCACGGCTTTGGGGTCGATGCCGCGCGCGATCGCGTGCCCGTGCTCGCGGTAACTCGTAAAGATGTAGTCGTTCAGCTTGAGGGCGTGGATGCCGCCGACGACCGTGGCCTCCTCACCAATGTTCAGATGGCAGTAGCCGCCGATCTTCGCCTTGGTGTACTGCTCCTGCGCGCGCTCTTCGAACCGGCGGATGAGCTGCATCTGACGGTGCAGGCCGAGCAGGAAGTCGCGGTTCTGCTTCGTCAGCTCGAGCGCCTTGGGCGTGATCGCGACGGGGGGTGCGGGACTTGCCTCCCCACCACGTGGGGAGGTCGCCGCTGCCGGCATAGCACCGGCGGGAGGGGGGGTGGACTTGACAGGACCTGTCATCTGCTGCTCACGATTTTGAGCTTTCGCGGTCTGACGATTCACCTCCCCGGTCGCCGGGGAGGTCGCCGCTGCCGGCACCGCACCGACGGGTGGGGGGGTGGACGTCGCAATCCGCCTGTTTGTGATGTGAATCGCCCGCCCCTGCGCGGCGAGCGCCGCTTCCATCAACGATTCAGGCAGCGTCGGGTGCGCGTGGATCGTCAGGTCGATCTGCTCGAGCGTGAGTCCGTTCTGAACGGCCAGCGTCGCCTCGGCGATGAGGTCGGTCGCTCTCGGGCCGATGATGTGCGCGCCAAGCAGCCGCCCCGTGCTCGCCTCCGCGATCACCTTCACGAAGCCCTCCGGCTGGCCGAGCGTCAGGGCGCGTGCGGAGGCGGTAAACGGGAAATGCCCGACCTTGATGTCGAGCCCCTTCTCCCGGGCTTCCTTCTCACCAAGCCCGACGTGCGCGATCTCCGGGTCGGTGTAGATGCAGTTCGGCGCCGCGTGGTAGTCCGGAGTCCGATTGGCGCCCACAACGATGTTCTCGATCGCACAAACGCCTTCGTAGGACGCGACGTGCGCGAGCATGATCCCGCCGATCACATCGCCGATCGCCCAGATGCCGTCTGCGGTCGTGTGCAGGTGTTCATCGACCACCACGCGCCCGCGCTCGAGCTTGACCCCGGCCTTCTCGGCTTCGAGACCCTGTGTGTACGGCACCCGGCCGACCGCGAGCAGCACCTGGTCGGCGTCGATCGAGCCGCCCTCACCACCGGACGAGAAGCGCACCTGCAGCCGGCCCTTCTGCTTGCTCACCTCTTCAACCTTGGCGTCGGTGTGGATCTCTCCGCCGAGGCCCGCCAGGTGCTTGGCATAGACGGTGACCAGGTCGGCGTCCACCATGGGGAGGACTTGCGGCAGCATCTCGAACACAGTCACCTTGGTGCCGAGTGCCGCGAACATCGCCGCGAACTCCATGCCCACGACCCCACCGCCGATGACGGCGAGCCGGCCGGGAATCTCCTTCAGCTCCAGGATCTGGTCGGAATCGATGGTGAGCTCTGCGCCCTTGAGCGGTATCCGGGCCACCGCCGATCCCGTCGCGATCACGATGTCCTTGGCCTGGATGCGTTCGCCGGAGACGACTACGACGCCTTTCCCTTCCAGGCAGGCCGTGCCTCGGATGAGCGTCACGCCGCCTGCCTTGAGCAGGCCTTCGACGCCTTTGACCAGCTTGTCGACCACCTCGGTCTTCCGTCCCAGGGCTGCCGACCAGTCGATGTCGAGCTTCTCCGACACCACCCCGAAAGTGGCGCCCGCCTTGGCAAGGGTGTAAAGCTCGGCGGACTGCAAGAGTGCCTTCGTGGGGATGCAGCCGCGGACCAGGCAGGTGCCGCCGACGCGGTCGCGCTCGACGACCGCCGCCTTGGCGCCCAGCTGGGCGGCGCGAAGGGCGGCCACGTAGCCGCCAGGCCCGCCTCCGATCACAACGACGTCAAACGAGTCAGCCATATAGCTCCTGTCTATATCTGGTATCGATGGGAATTATGCCGAGGGTGGCTTCTTGCCTGCCGGGACCACGTTGCCGTTAGGGCTGTAGAGGTTGACAATCGGCAACCGCCGATCGCGCCCGAACGCCCTCGGCGTGATCTTCACGCCCGGCGGCGCCTGGCGCCGCTTGTACTCGCTGCGGTCGACCAGCTTGATCACCTTGGCGACTGTCTCGGGGCGGTGGCCCGCCGCGACCAGCTCCTCGGGGCTCTGATCCTCTTCGATGTAGCCACGCAGGATCGGGTCGAGCTCCTCGTAGGGCGGCAGGCTGTCGGTGTCCTTCTGATCCGGCCTCAGCTCGGCCGACGGCGCCTTGGTCAGCACTCGCTCAGGAATGGCGGGACTCAGCGAGTTGCGGTACCGGCAGAGCTCGTAGACAGTGGTCTTGGTGATGTCCTTGAGCACGGCGTATCCGCCGGCTAGGTCGCCGTAGAGGGTCCCGTACCCTGTCGCGAGCTCCGACTTGTTGCCCGTGCTCAACACGATGTAGCCCAGCTTGTTCGAGAGCGCATACAGGATGGTTGCCCGGATGCGTGGCTGCAGGTTTTCTTCCGCCACACCCCGATTGGTGCCCTTGAATACCGGTGCGAGAACCTCTTCGAAGCCTCGATGCGGAGGTTCGATCGAATAGTCCTGGAGCTGGATGCCGAGCAGCTCGGCCACCATCGCCGCGTCTTCGAGGCTCTCAGCCGAGGTGTGGCGTGAGGACAGGCGGACGCCGACGACGTTCTCAGGGCCCAGCGCGTCACGGGCGATGGCCGCGGTCAGCGCGGAATCAACGCCGCCAGACAGGCCGATGACCACTTTCTCGAAACCCTGCTTGCGGATGTAGTCGTGGGTTCCGAGCACCACGGCCGTGTAGATCTCCGCGGCTCCTTCCAACGGTGCGGCGATGCGCGGGGTGACCGGCGGTGTGGCCGGGCGAGCGATTGACCGCGGAAGCGGCACCTCGCTCACGACCAGCTCGAGACGTTCCGCTCCCTCTGCCTCGTAGCGGATTTTCTCGACCGGACGCACTTGCCGTGCGGCCTCGATGTCAAGGTCGCAAATCAGCAGCTCCTCAACGAATGACCGGGCGTGCGCAAGCACCTCTCCGCGGGGCCCGAACACGACGCTGTTTCCATCGAAGACGAGCTCGTCCTGGCCGCCCACGGTGTTGACGTACGTGACAAAGGTGCCGTAGGTCGCCGCCCGCTCGCCGACCATGGCTTCGCGCTGCGCCCGCTTGCCCGCATGGTAGGGCGAGCCATTGATGTTGATGAGCAGCTCAGCTCCATAGTGGGCCTGCCACGCCATGGGTCCCGATGGGTACCAGCAGTCCTCGCAGATCGAGACTCCGATCCGCACGCCGTCGAGCTCGAGGATGGGGCACCGATGGCCCGGCTCGAAGTAACGCTGCTCGTCGAACACCCCGTAGTTCGGGAGGAAGACCTTGTGATACACGGCCCTGAGCTCGCCGTCGTGAGCGACGGCTGCAGCGTTGAAGGTTGCGCCATCGTCATCCACGAAACCGACGACCGCCGTGATTCCCTTCGTCGCCCTCGTCACGTGGTCGAGCTGCTTGAGGTTGTCGCGCACGAATGAGCGCTTCAGAACGAGGTCCTCCGGAGGGTAGCCTGTCAGTACCAACTCGGGAAAGCAGACGATGTCTGCACCCTGCTCGCGCGCCCGGCCGATCCAGTCGATGACCAGGCGCCCATTGCCTTCGAGATCACCTACGACCGGGTTCACCTGCGCGAGCGCGACCCTGATCAATTGCCCCATGCCATCAATTTTGATCTCCTCGCGTAGTTAGCATTGGGCTGCTTGGGTTACTTCGATCGTCTACGCGCGCTCTCGACGGATAGGAACACGCTGCTTTGCGTCGGGCTCGACCCGGACCCAGAGCGCATCGACGGCGGGGCCGCCGGCGCGCTTCGGCACTGCCGGGAGGTGGTCCGCCAGACCGAGGAGCACGCGTGCTGCTTCAAGCCGAACAGCGCGTTCTGGGAGCAGTACGGACCCGACGGCTGGACGGCGTTGATGGAGCTGCGAGAAGAGGCGCCCAACACGCCCTTTCTTTTCGACGGCAAGCGAGGCGACATGGGCAACACGATGCAGGCCTATGCCCGGACCGTCTTCGTGACTCTTTCCATGGACGCGGCGACGGTCAATCCCTATCTCGGCGCCGACTCGATCGAACAGTTCACACACTACGGCGACCGCGGAGTCTATCTCGTGTGCCGATCGTCGAATCCCGGGGCGTCGGATCTTCAACACCTGGAGGCGGCGGGGAAGCCGCTCTACCTGCACGTGGCGGAGCTCGCCGAACGCCTGAACGATAAGGGGAACGTTGGACTCGTGGTCGGGGCCACGGCGCCCGAGCAGATCGCCGAGGTGCGCGGCGCAACCGACTTGCCGTTTCTGATCCCGGGCGTTGGTGCGCAGGGCGGCGACGTCGAGGGCTCGGTGCACGGAGCGTGGAATGGTGATCCGGCCTCGTGCCTGGTGTCGGCGAGCCGCAGCATCCTGTACGCGAAGAGCCCAGGCCGAGAGGCCGAGAACCTGAGACGGCAGCTCAACGCTGCGGCGGGCGCTCGAGAGTGAGCGATTACCCCACGAACTCAGAGGCTTCGCCGTGAGTTCGCGGGGACCCCTTGACGAGCGAAAGCACACCGCCCGGCTGGTCCTAACCGGTCACATCATCGACTCGATGATCCTGCCGCAGGTGATGGACATGGTGATGGACCTTGGCGGCAACTTCACCATCGAGGAGCTCAAGGTCGGCCAGCACAAGACCGACCCGTCCATCTGCCGGATGGAGGTGGTCGCCGGGTCGGCCGAGGATCTCGACCGGATCGTGCGGCAGGCTCGCGCGCTCGGGGCCACCGCCGAGTCGGAGCACCCGGTGCGCACAGAGCCCGTGATCAAAGAGGGCGTTTTCCCCGAGGGTTTCTATTCGACGAGCAACCTTCCGACCGAAGTTCTGATGGACGGCGTGTGGGTGCGCGTGGACAACATTGAGATGGACTGCGCGATCGCGGTCGATCGCAAGAGCGGCCGGGCGTGGTGCATCGTTTTCCAGGCCGCTATGCCAGGCCTGGAGGTCGTGGTTGGACACGGGGGCGTGCGCGTGACGCCCCAGGAGCGATCGCGGCAAACCGAGATCTTCAGCTTCATGGGCAGCGAGGTCTCGGCGGAGAAGCCGAAGAAGGTGCTCATCTCGGGCATCGCCGAGGAGATGCGCCAGATCCGCGTCGAGGGCGGGCGGGTCCTGGTCGTCGCCGGTCCGGCGGTGGTTCACACGGGTGCGGGCCGCTACCTCTCGCGGCTCATAGAGCTGGGCTACGTGCAGGTGCTTTTCGCAGGCAACGCGCTCGCGGTTCACGACGTCGAGGTGGCACTGTTCGGGACTGCGCTCGGGGTGAACATCGAGAGTGGGATGCCGATCGAGCATGGCCACGAACACCACATGCGAGCCATCAACCGCGTGCGCGCCGCCGGCGGATTGAGACAGATGGTCGAGAGCGGCCAGCTGAAATCCGGCGTCATGAAGTCGGCGATCGAGCACGACGTCGAGATCGTGCTGGCGGGGTCGGTGCGGGACGATGGGCCGCTGCCGGACGTGGTCACAGAGATGGTCGAGGCCCAGCGGCGGATGCGCGCGGCGCTGCCAGGCGTGCGCCTGGCCCTGATGCTGTCCACCATGCTGCACTCGATCGCAACGGGCAACATGCTGCCCGCAGGGGTGCGGACAGTTTGCGTGGACATCAACCCTGCGGTGGTCACGAAGCTCGCGGATCGTGGCAGCTGGCAGTCGATCGGTTTGGTCACGGATGTGGAATCGTTCTTGCGCGAACTGGCCCAAGTCATAGAAACTGGTGCCCATGGGTAAAGGACGCGACAAGCAGGGACGGGAAGCCAAGAAGAAAAAGAAGCCGAAGGGCGCGATCCAGCCGGCCGCCGACCTTCAGTTCCGGCACCATGCGGTGGTGACGACGCCGGAGCCGCCGGCGAAGACGGACTAGCTGGGCGGAGACGCCGGCGGCTGGGCGGTTTGGCGCGGCCAGATCCGCGCCGCCGCAAACACCAGGAAGAGGCCGAAGAGACCGCCCAGGACCCGCTGCGGCAGCCACAGCGCGAGCGCCGAGCCGGCCAGCGCCGCCGGCACGCCCGCGATACCCATCCACATCGCCGCGCGGAGGTTGACGTCGCCGCTGCGGTGATGGGTCAGCGCCCCGATCGCCGAGGTGGGGAGGATGGCGACCAGGGAGGTACCCTGCGCGACGCGCTGCCCGATCCCAAACCCAAGACTCAACAGTGGAACGATCAGGATGCCGCCGCCGACACCTGCGAGGCCGCTTACGATGCCAACCACGAACCCACCCGCCGTGATCACGGCGTAGTCCGTGGGCGAGAGGGTGGGGACAGCCGTTCCGACGAGGTGCGGGGCTGCCCCGATCAGCGCGTCGTAACCCTCCTTGAGACCGACCGCGACCAGGAGGATCGCGACGATCATGCTGAGCGCCCTGTCCGAGATCCGGCGCGCGGCGAGGGAACCGATGAATGCACCCACAACGCCGCCCGCGGCGAGGAAGAAGGCCACAGTCAGGTCTGTCTGCGGAGAGGTGCGCCCAAAGTAGTACGTGGCCGCGGCGACGATGGCGATGGGCAGGATCGCGGCCAGCGAGGTGCCGGTCGCCCGGTGCTGGCTGCGCTTTGCCCAGATGACCTGCAAAGGCACCATGACGAAACCGCCGCCGACGCCCAGCAGCCCGCCGGCGAATCCACCGATGGCTCCGATCGCGGCATCGATGCGGCGGTCAGAACGCTCCTGCGTCTCGATCAGAGGGTCACGAGAGCCGGCCGACGTAAAGTTCACGCGTGGACATCGTCGCGCCTCTGCCCCTGGCCGGAATCCGGGTCCTGGACTTCAGCCACGCCCTCGCGGGGCCGTACTGCACGATGCTGCTGGGCGACCTCGGCGCCGACGTGGTCAAGGTCGAGTCGCCGTCCGGCGACCATTCCCGTCAATGGGGCCCTCCTTTCATCATGGGCGAGTCGTCCTACTTCCTCTCGGTGAATCGCAACAAACGAAGCGTAGTCCTTGACCTGAAGCGCCCCGCGGCCAAGGCCGTCGCGGAGAAGCTGGCGATGGCGAGCGACGTCGTGGTGGAGAACTTCAAACCGGGGACCATGGCGCGCCTCGGCCTGGATGCGGAGAAGCTCCAGGGTCTGAAGCCCTCGCTCGTCTACGCGTCGATCAGCGGCTTCGGCCAGAACCAGCCGACGCTGGCCGGCTACGACCAGATCGCCCAGGGGACGTCCGGCATGATGAGCATGAACGCGACGCCCGACAGCCCGCCCACCAAGGTCGGTGTTCCGATCGGCGACATCGCCGCCGGCATGTTTGCCTCGCAGGCGATCCTGGCCGCGCTCGTCGAGCGAGGAAGCACTCGCAAAGGCCGCCGGATCGACATCGCACTCAACGATTCGCTGCTGGCGCTCTTCACGTACCAGGCTGGTCGGTTTTTCGCGACGGGAGAAGTCCCGAGCCAGGAGGGCAACTACCATGCCACGATCGCGCCCTACGGCACCTTCGCCGTAAGCGACGGTTTCATCAACGTCGCCGCCGCGACGGACGCGCAGTACATCAAGTTTTGCGAGGCGATCCACGCGCAAGAGCTGGCCGAGGATCCGAGATTTGCAACCAATGCTCTGCGCCAGGAGGCGAGACCGGCGCTCGTGCGCGCCATCGAAGGTCACCTGAGGGAGGACACGCGCGCGCAGTGGCTGAAACGGTTCGAGCAGTTTGGGATTCCGGCCGGGCCGATTCTCGGCATGGACGAGGCGTTCGCCAGCCCGCTCGCGATCGAGCGCCAGATGAGAGTCGAAGTCGAGCACCCGAAGTCCGGCCGGATCAGCCAGGTGGGCGCGCCCTGGAAGATCGACGGCGCCTCCAGCCCGATCCGGATGGCACCTCCGCTGCTCGGCCAGCACACCGCCGAGGTGCTGCGCGACTGGCTCGGTTACGACGCCAAGGAGCTCAATGAACGCTGAACAACAGGCGCCGCCACTCACAGGCATCCGTGTGGTCGAGGTCGGCAACTATATGGCGGCGCCTTTCTGCGGTATGCAGCTCGCCGATCTCGGTGCGGAGGTGATCAAGGTCGAGCATCCGGAGGGTGGCGACCAGGTGCGACAGTCAGCGCCGCTGATCGAGGGCGAAGGCTCCGCGTTCATGCGACTCAACCGCAACAAGCGGTCGATCGCGCTGGACCTCAAGACGGACAAGGGCAAGGAGATCTTTCGCAAGCTCGTGGGCACGGCGGACGTGGTGCTCGAGAATCTTCGCCCCGGGACCATGAGAGACCTGGAGCTCGAGTACGAGAGTCTGGAGCGTCTCAATCCGGCCTTGATCTATATCGCGGCGTCCGGCTGGGGCCAGGACGGTCCACTACGCGACCAGCCTGGCATGGACATCATGGCCCAGGCGCGGTCAGGCCTCATGAGCATCACCGGAACGCCCGGTGGCGAACCGGTGAAGGTTGGCGTGCCAATGTGCGACCTCGTGTGCGCCCTCTACGGCGCCCTCGCGGCGGTCGCGGCGCTGTATGAGCGCCGTACGACGGGCAAGGGTCAGTTCATCGACGTCTCGCTGCTCGAGGCCGGGGTATCGTTCGCGATCTGGGAGGCCGGCAGCTTCTTTGCCACCGGCGAGATCCCAAAGCCCTCCGGCTCCGCCCACCAGAGCGCGGCCCCTTACCAGGCCTTCCGAGCTGCCGACGGATGGCTGACGATCGGGGCCACCACCAAGCCCAACTGGACAGCCCTGTGCAGGGCGCTCGGCCTCACAAGCCTGCTGGAGGACGAGCGCTACGTCGACTCCAACCGGCGCCATCGCAACCGAGAAGCCCTGGCCGCGGAGATCGAGTCCGTCACCACGACGCAGCCTGTCGCGCACTGGCTCGGGGTCCTTGGCGAGGCTGGGGTTCCGTGCGCGCCAATCCAGGATTTCGGCCAGGTGTTCACCGACCCGCACCTCATCGCCAGGCGGTATTTCTGGGACTCGCTACATCCCAAGGCCGGAACGGTGCGCCAGCTCGGCTCGCCGATGCGCTTTTCGCGCACCCAGGTCCGGCGAGATACCGCGGGACCGCTATTGGGCGAGGACACAGCCGGCCTTCTGGCCGAGCTGGGCTATGGAACGGCGGAGGTTGGAAGCCTGGTCGAGCAGCGGGTGGTGAAGGCCTCTTGAGCGAGACCGTCGCGGCCGGCCCCGCGGCAGAGCTGATCGTCGAGCGGCGCGGCGCCATCGTCTGGATCACGTTCAACCGGCCGCAGGCGCGCAATGCGCTCACGTGGAACATGTACGACCGGCTCGAGCAGGCATGTCACGACGTGAACGCCGACCGTGGCGTCCGCGCCGTCGTGCTCACCGGCGCAGGCGGCCAGGCCTTCGTGGCGGGGACGGACATCGGGCAATTTCGCGCCTTCAAGACGGAGCAGGACGCCCTCGACTACGAGGCGAGGGGAAACATGATCATGCGCACCCTCGAATCGGTGCGCGTGCCCACGCTCGCCGCGATCGCCGGTCCGTGCACCGGCGCTGGAGCAGCGATCGCCGCGTGCTGCGACCTTCGGGTCGGATCGCCGTCGGCGCGGTTTGGGTTTCCGATCGCGCGCACATTGGGCAACTGCCTTTCGATGACCAACTACACCCGCGCCGCGGCCCTGGTCGGGTTCGCGCGTCTGAAGGACCTGATCATGCGCGCGCGCTTGATGGACGCTCGAGAGATGCTGGCGTGCGGGCTGCTCTCGGAGGTCACGCCGGACGAGGAGTCGCTCCTGACTCGAGCACAGTCGCTGGCGGAGGAGGTCGCGTCGCTTGCCCCGCTGACGCTGTGGGCGACCAAGGAGGCGCTGCGCCGCGTGCGGGACACCATGATGCCGGAGGGCGCCGATTCCGACCTGATCATCGCGTGCTACACGTCACGGGACTTCAAGGAAGGGGTCGAAGCGTTCCTGGCCAAACGCAAACCGCACTGGATGGGCGAATAACGGCTTAAGGCGCTTGACACGATGACGCAGTGCGGCGTAGCGTCATGCCTGGAAACCGGTACGTTCGAGTACTGAAACTCTGTCAACACAGGAGCAGTGGCCGAGATGATTTCGTTTGAACTGACCGACGAGCAGCGTGAGATCCGGGATTGGGTGCACAGCTTTGCGGAGAAAGAGATCCGCCCTGTGGCGCACCAGTACGACGAGGCCGAGGAGTTTCCCTGGCCCGTCGTCAAGAAGGCGGCGGAGGTAGGCCTGTACGGCGTCGAGTTTCTGCAGCAGACCTACGGCGACAGCACCGGCATCATGCCCGCCCTGGTCGCCGAAGAGCTGACTTGGGGCTGCGCGGGCATCGCGCTCGCCATCCAGGGCACCGGCCTGCCGATCGCGGCGATCTTCACCCAGGGCACCCCGGAGCAGATCGCGACCTGGATCCCGGCCTGCTTCGGCACGGTGGAAAAGCCCGCCCTGGGAGCATTCGCGGTCACCGAGCCTGACGCCGGCTCTGATGTCTCCTCCATGAAGACCCGCGCGGTGCGCAAGAACGGCGACTGGGTGATCAACGGCCAGAAGGTCTTCATCACGAACGGTGGAATCGCCGACGTGCACGTAGTGGTGGCGGCGGTCGAGCCCGAACTGGGCACTCGCGGGCAGGCGAGCTTCGTCGTTGGGCCCGGCACCAAGGGCCTGCGCATGGGCAAGAAGGAAAAGAAAATGGGGATTCGCGCCTCGCACACCGCCGAGGTTCTGCTCGAGGACTGCACGATCCCTGCCGAGAACGTGCTGGGCGGCGTCGAGAAGCTCGAGGCGAAGCTCGCCAGGGCGCGTGAGGGCACGCCCTCGCGCTCGTCGGTCGCGCTCAAGACGTTCGAGCTCTCGCGCCCGATCGTCGGCGCGCAGGCGCTCGGGATCGCCCGCGCCGCCTTCGAGTTCGCCCTCGCGTATGCCAAGGAGCGCAAGCAGTTCGGGCGCACGTTGATCGAGAACGAGGCGATCGCGTTCATGCTCGCCGACATGGCGACGGAGATCGAAGCCACCCGTGCGCTGATCTGGCGTGCCCTGTGGGAAGGCCGCAACGGCGGCGAGTTCAAGAAGGCTGAGGGCTCGATGGCCAAGCTGAAGGCCGGCGAGGTCGCGGTCAAGGTCACCGAGCAGGCGATCCAGATCTGCGGCGGCTACGGCTACATCCGGGACTTTCCGGTCGAGAAGTGGCACCGCGACGCCAAGATCTACACGCTGTTTGAGGGCACGAGCGAGATCCAGCGCATCGTCATCTCGCGGGCGCTGGCCAAGATCTAGGTGTCGGTCGCGGCCGGCATCCAGCAGCGTCGGGACGCACGGCTGGAGAGACGCCGGAGGCGAATCTCGGAAGCGGCCCTCGATCTCTTTGCGACGCGCGGCTACAACGCGACTTCGGTGGAAGACGTGGTGGAGCGGGCGAAGATGTCCAAGTCGGCCTTCTACGAGTTCTTCACCTCGAAGGAAGACTGTTTTCGCGCGCTGCTCGCGGAGCAAGGCGGTGCGCTGATCCATGACGTGCTCGCGAGCGCTGCGACCGGGCACAACCATCACGAGAGGCTGAGGTTTGGCATCACCACCTTCGTGCATTCGTGCTTCGAAAAGTCATCCGTGGCGCGACTGCTGATCGTGGAGTCTGTCGGGCTGAGCGAGGGCGTCGACAAGGTGCGGCAGGAGCTGCAGGGCCGCTTCGCCGGCGCGGTGGGGGAGGAGGTCCGCCACGCCATGCTTCACGATCCTTTCTATGCCGACAAGGATCCGCGCGTCTTCGGGCGCGCGGTGGTGGGCGCCGTGAGCGACGCTGTCGGCTACTACCTGACCCACCCTGGCATGGACGCTGAATCGCTGGCCGGCAGCCTCTGCCGGATCTTCGCCCCGTAAGAGACCGTCGGATTGTCGCAGCTGAGCCGCGTGCGCCGGATCTACGACCGAGACCCGGCCGCGTATCACCGAGGTTCGGGTTTGACAGAACGGCTCCTGGCTTCTCGCCGGCAGAAGGTGGGGGAGATCGTCACCGGCAGGCTGCTCGACATCGGCTTTGGAACCGGTCTGAGCCTGCCCCACTACCCGCCTTCGGTGAGCGTGATCGGGGTCGATGCGAGCCTCGGCATGCTTCGGTTCGCCCGCAGCGAAGCGGCGGATCTGGGCCGCGCAGTGGAGCTGATCGAGATGGATGCCGAGCGCCTGGCCTTCCCAGACCGGAGCTTCGACTCAGTCGCTTTCAACCTCTGCCTGTGCACGATCGGCGATCCTGAGCGCGCGGTGCGTGAGGCCGTGCGAGTTGCGAGGCCGGGGGCTCCGATGACCTTTCTCGAGCACGTGCGCAGCCATCTGCTCCCGATCGCGCTCCTCCAGGACGCGCTGAGCCCGGTCCTGGTCGCGCTGCAGCAAGACCACTTCAACCGCCGCACCGAGGAGACGGTCCGCCGGGCGGGCGTCGAGGTGACTTCGGTGGAGCGCTTCGCACTGGGCTTTCTTAACCTGATCGTGGGGCGGGCTCCCAAGGCTACTTGAAGGAATCGGTATCGTGACTCCCTCGGCGTACGCCAAGGCCGCCTCAACCACTTGCAATCCGAACACCTGTTCGCTATGCTGTGATTGCGAACATGCGTACTTTGAGCACCCAGGTCCGTCTGCGGCGGCTGATCCGCGCCTTCGACGACGCGGTGAACCGCCTCCAGTCGGATCCTCGCGAGCGGGAGATGGCCGGCTCGGTGGCCGCCAGGCTCCTCGAGCTTGCGACTGCGGTCCGCGAGGCCTGGCGACGCGAAAATGCGGCCGGCCCGCTGCCGAGGTCGTTGCAACGCTACGTCCGAGATGCCCTGAGGTCGATCGATCTGGCGATCGCTGGCGTCCAGCAGGCCGGTGCCGACCTGGAGCTCCTGCGATCCGACTTCGAAGAAGCGGCGCTCCCGCTGGAGATCTTCATGCGCGGCCTGGACGCCGAACCGGCCCTACAGCGCTCCGCCTAAACGGCGCTTCTGGCGCCAAACGAGCGCTATCGATCCCTTGGGTTCATGGAGTCGTTGCA
>PLYZ01000006.1 GCA_003151935.1 Candidatus Dormiibacterota bacterium
TGGTTCCAGGACTACGGCGGCTACATGTCGATCGGATATGACTCGAGCAAGGTGCCGGCGATCACTTCGCTGTCAGATCTGCTCGGCTCTGGCTTCAGCGGCAAGGTGGCCTTGAACGGCGACCCGACCAAGGCCAACGCGGCGCTGAACGGCGTGATGATGGCGTCGCTGGCCAACGGTGGCTCGCTGGACGACATCAGCAAGGGCGTCGACTTCTTCCACCAGCTGAAGGGCAAGGGCAACTTCGTGCCCGTACAGGCAACGACCGCCACCGTCAAGAACGGGACCACGCCGGTGGTCTTCGACTGGGACTACCTGTCCGCTGCCCACGGCACGGACGTCCCAACGTGGAAGGTCTTCGTCCCGAACAACGCCATCCTGGGCGGCTACTACGCCCAGGCCATCAGCAAGACCGCTCCTCACCCGGCCGCCGCGCGCCTGTGGGAGGAGTACCTCTACTCCGACGAGGGCCAGAACCTGTGGCTCAAAGGCCTCGCGCGCCCCGTGCGCATGCAGGCCATGATCACTACGGGCACCGTCGACAAGACGGCCGCGGCAGCGCTGCCGCCCGTGAGCGGCACGCCGGTCTTCCTCAGCGCCGCCCAGGCCACAACTGCAAGCGCCTACCTCGGCAGCCACTGGGCAGCCGCTATTTCTTGACAGCTGCCGGAATTCAATAGAGGCCGAACCTGAACGCCGCTCTGCGCGATAGTCCGGCTATAACCGGCGCCGGCCGCCCAAAGATGGGCGGCCGGCGCCTCTCGCTCAACTGGATCGGGGCGGTCCCGTTCCTTGTGTACGTGGCGGTGTTCTTGCTCCTGCCGACCTCCATCATCACCGCGGGTGCGTTCCTCAAGGGCGATGGCTCGGCCACCCTATCCAACTTCCAGGATCTTTCTCGGCCGTATGTCATCAGCGCGACGGTCAACAGCATCTTGCTGTCTGCGCTCACGGCGATCGTGGGTGCCTCGTTCGGTGCGCTCCTCGCCTATGCGATTGCCACCGGCAACCCGCAAGGCCTCCTTCGGCGCGTCGTCGTCTCAGCGGCGGGCGTCCTCGCCCAGTTCGGCGGTGTGACGCTGGCCTTTGCCTTCCTGGCTTCGATCGGCCCCGCGGGCCTCGTCACCATCCTGGCCAAGCAGTACGGCATCAACGTCTATGCCGGCGGCTTCTGGATCTATGACATACGCGGGCTGGAGCTTGTCTACCTCTACTTCCAGATCCCGCTCATGGTCCTGGTTTTCCTGCCGGCGGTCGATGGCATCAAACCACAGTGGCGCGAGGCTGCCGAGAGCCTTGGTGGGACCACCTGGCACTACTGGCGGTACGTGGCCGGACCGCTGCTCGCGCCGGCGTTCCTGGGCTGCACGCTGCTTCTGTTCGCCAATTCCTTCTCCGCGTATGCGACGGCAAACGCGCTGATCAACCAGGGCGGCATCATCCTGCCGCAGCAGATCGCCAACGCCCTCAGCAGTGAGGTCGGCCTTCATGAGCCCGGCTTCGCCAAGGCTATGGCGGTGACGATGATCGTGATCGTGGTCATGGTCACGGTGCTCTACTCGCTGCTGCAGCGGAGGACCTCCAAGTGGCTGCAGTGACCCAAAGCTTCCAGCGCACTCGCCGGCAGAAGCTGCAGGTTTTTCGAGCCGTCATATTCGTCGTCGCCGGCCTCTTCTTCCTCGTTCCTCTTTTCGCCATGTTCGAGTTCACGACCCGAGGAAGGCTGTTAACCGATCCGCGGAGCCTCGACGCCTGGAAGTCAATCGCGACCTATCCGGACCTGATCGCCGCCATCGTCGCGTCCGTGGAGCTGGCGGCGATCACGTCTTTCGCGATGCTCGTGTTGCTCGTTCCGACCATGGTGTGGGTCAGGCTTCGGCTTCGCAGGCTCAACCGGATCATCGAGTTCATCTGCCTTCTACCACTTACGATTCCAGCCATCGTGCTCGTCGTCGGTCTTGTCCCGATGTACCAGTGGATGGGAATCAACTTCAGCGATTCCATCCTCACGCTGGCATTCGCCTATGTGGTCCTGGTCCTGCCCTACTGCTACCGCGCCCTCGACGCGGGACTCTCGGCGATTGACGTCAAGACCCTCTCCGAGGCCGCCCGGAGCCTGGGCGCCAGCTGGTTCACGGTGATGGTGCAGGTGATCGTGCCCAACATCTCGAGCGCGATCCTCAACGCGTGTTTCCTCTCGGTCGCGCTTGTGCTCGGGGAGTACACCATCGCCCAAAACCTTCTCTACAACAACCTGCAGGTGGAGATCGCGTTGTTGGGACGCGCCAACGCAGGCGTATCGATCGCAGTCTCCGCCGCCTCATTGCTGTTCGCTTTCGTGCTTTTGGTGCTGCTGTCGCTTTTCAACCGCGGGCGCGGGCGGCTGCGCCTGGACGACCTCAAGCAAGTCATGCGTACTGAGCGCGGCTGATGGCTGAGCGAGCCGGAGTGGAGGTACGCCTCGAGAACCTGCAGCGGCGGTACGGCCCGGTGACGGCACTGAACGACCTGTCCCTCACCATCGCTCCGGGCGAGCTCGTCGCGCTGCTCGGGCCTTCGGGTTGCGGCAAGACGACGGCGCTGCGCCTGCTCGCCGGCCTGGAGCAGGCGGACGGGGGTCGCGTTGTCATCGGGGGGGCCGACGTGACGACGGTGCCGGCGAACAAGCGGGACGTCGGCATGGTGTTCCAGGCGTACTCGCTGTTCCCTCACATGGTCGCCTGGGAGAACGTGGCGTTCGGGCTGCAGATGCGCAAGGTCGGCGCTGCCGAGCGCAAGCGCCGTGCGCTCGAGGTGCTCGACCTGGTCGGCCTGGCGCCTTACGCGAATCGGTACGCCACGCAGCTTTCCGGAGGCCAGCAGCAGCGTGTGGCGCTGGCCCGAGCGCTCGCGATCCGACCCAAGGTACTGCTCCTGGACGAGCCGCTCTCGGCGCTCGACGCGAAAGTGCGCTCGCGCCTGCGCGATGAGATCCGGCGGGTCCAACTCGAGGTCGGCATCACGACTCTGTTCGTGACGCACGACCAGGAGGAGGCGCTGGCGATCGCGGACCGCGTCGGTGTCATGAACGCGGGGCATCTCGAGCAGCTTGGCCCGCCGACTCTGGTTTACACGCGCCCCGCCACTCCGTTTGTGGCTGAGTTCGTCGGGCTTACGAACCGCCTCTCCGGCGAGGTCAAGTCGGGGATGGTCGAGGTCAGAGGCACGCAGCTGCCGCTGGTCCAGCCCAACGAGCCGCAGGGTCCCGCCATCGCTCTAGTGCGACCCGAGGCCGTCTCGCTCGCGACCGACGGCAACCTGGCCGACGGGCCGCTGGTGGGCACTGTGATCGCAGTGGCGTTCCTCGGCGCCACGAGCCGCGTCACGGTCGACCTCGGCGGTGGCGTCACCGTGCTCGCGCAGATGCCGACATCCGCGGCAGCCGGACATCCTGCAGGCACGCGCGTGCGGCTTGCCCTCCGCGACGACCCCGTCCTCATCGCGAGGGAAGAGAAAGCCTCGGTCGACGCGTGACGGCGTCTGCGGTGGGATTGACCACGCAGCGCACGTTGGGGCCCGGTCCAGTCCTCGGCTCGGGCTTGCGAGTGGCGTACCGGGTGGTCGCGGAGCTCGAGGGCGAGGCGCACGTTGTGCGGCGAGACCTCGTCGGCGATTCCAACACTGGTTCGGTTGAGCCAACCAGACCGATCACGGCCATCGCGCACATCACGGACCTGCACGTCACAGACGTGCAGTCGCCCGCCCGCTTCGAGTTCGTCAACCGCGAGTGGGAGGACCCGCGATTTCGAGAGCTGCTGACCATGCAGCGACCCCACGAAGCGCTCAACGTGCACGCGATCGACGCGATGGTGCGGGCGCTGAACGCGATCGAGGCCGGCCCGGTCGCGGGTGGAGCGATCTCCCTGGTGGCAATGACCGGCGATTCGATCGACAACACGCAGCGAAACGAGCTCGACAACTTCCTGGCTCTTTTCGACGGCCGCACTGTCCAGCCGGATTCGGGTGCGCCCGGCTACGAAGGTGTCCAGTCGGCCGGGTGGCCGGATGACTTTTGCTGGAAGCCGGATGGTCCTGACGACGGCGACGTCTTCCGCCGCGACCTGGGTTTCCCCCGGATCCCAGGTCTGCTCGACCAGGCGATCAAGCCATTTCAAGCCACCGGGTTGAGGCGCCACTGGCTCGGGTGCTATGGAAACCACGAGGAGGTCTGCCAGGGCGTCGGCATCGTGACGCCGGGCCTGACGCGCGCGATGGCCGGATCGCGCAAGCCCATCGCGCTGCCGCCCGGCGTCGATCGCGAAACCGCTCTCGAGACCTTCGTCAAACACCCGGAGGTCTTCATGACGGGCGCGTTCCTGGACGTGAGCCCTGACCTGGCGCGACGACCGATCACGCGGATGGAGTTCGTCGAGGCGCACCAGGAATCCGGACGGCACGGATTCACCGACCACAACCGCAGCGACGGCACCGCGTATTACGTGCACGACACCCGGGCCGTTCGATTCATCACGCTCGACACCGTTTGCCCTGCAGGCGGCGCGGAAGGGAGCATTGATGCGCCTCAGCTCCACTGGCTCGAGCGAAGGCTCGAGGAGGCGCACTCGGCGTTCAGATCGCGCGACGGTTCGACCGTGCGAACCCGGCACCAGGACCGCCTCGTCATGGTGCTCTCGCATCACGGCTACGACACGCTGACGAACATCAGGGACGAGCTTCGGCGCGACGAGCTGCTCGAGCTGCTGCTGCGCTTCGACAACGTGGTGCTGTGGCTCAACGGGCACATCCACGCCAACCGGATCACGCCGCGCTCCCTCCCGCACGGAGGTCACGGGTTATGGGAGGTCACGACCAGCTCCCTGGTGGACTGGCCGTGCCAGGCTCGGCTCGTCGAGCTGTTCGACACGGGCGACGGGTTGCTCGCCATCGCCTGCACCATGGTCGACCACGAGGGGACGGTTCGAGGAGGCGCTGGTGACCTTCCAGACCTGGCCGGGCTGCATCGCGAGCTCGCCGCGAACGTTCCATTCAACGGCTTCGATTCGTGGCGGCCGGGGAAGCCCGAGGACCGGAACGCGATCCTGCTGTTGCCGAGGCCGTTCTGAGCTGCTTCCGCGCCCCTCTCCCCAGCCCTCCCCCTGAACGGTGGGAGGGAGTACTGTTGCGTAGAGCGCTACAGGTGCGTATAGTGCTACATCGGTGGTCGCTTGTTGAGGCCGCTGGTGCGAAGAGAGAGTTTGGGTAGGGCGGCGTTCATCGGATACCTGCGGGCTCCGCGGTATGAGGTGCTGCCGACAGAGGATGTCGAGGGTCTCGTGGCCACGCATGTCCCACCTGAGGTCACGATCACCATCACGGCTTCGCCGCGCCGTGGAATGGAGGCGACCATCGACCTCGCCGAGCGGCTTTCGCGGCAGGGCTACACCGTGGTCCCGCACCTCTCGGCGCGGCTGATCCGGGATGCGTCTCACCTCAACGAGATTCTCGCCGCGGTCAAAGCGATGGGGGTCCGCGACGCTTTCGTGATCGCCGGCGACGCCCGCGAGCCGGCGGGCGCGTTTCCGGACTCGGTGTCGCTTCTCGAGGCGATGATGCAGGTAGGCCACGACCTCGCAGACGTTGGCGTTTCGGGGTATCCCGAAAGCCACAGCTTCATCGACGACGACATGACGATCCAGGCGATGTGGGACAAGCGACGCATCGCGACCTACATCGTCAGCAACCTGTGCTTCGACCCGCGGGTCGTGAAGAAGTGGGTTGGACGCGTGCGCCGCCGCAAGGTCGAGCTGCCCATCCACATCGGCATGGCCGGGGTTGCCGACCCGGCGAAGCTGCTGCGCATCTCAACCCGAATCGGGGTGGTGGATTCGGCGCGCTTCCTGCGCGGGCATTCCAACTGGTTCCTGCGGATGATGCAGCCTGGCGGTTACAGCCCGGAGCGTTTTGTCAGGGGACTCCTGCCAGACCTGGCGGCGCCTGAAAGCAAGGTCGCCGGCCTGCACGTGTTCACGTTCAACGAGATCGAGCCGACGGAGCGCTGGCGTCTGGAAATGCTGGCGCGCGCGGCTTAGCGGCGCCGCCAGGCGCGCAACCAATTAGAAGGAGGACGCATGGCCGTCACATTCCCCACCGACCTCGACATCGCGCGCAGGGCGCGACTGCTTCCGATGCCCGAGATCGCCGCGCGCATGGGCATCGGGCCTCACCTCCTCGAGCCCTACGGGCACGATGTGGCGAAGATCAGGCTGGACGCGATCGCCGAGCTGGCCGGCCGGCCGAAGGCGAAGTACGTCGTAGTCTCCGCGATCACTCCGACACCCCTCGGCGAAGGGAAAACGACGACCACGGTCGGTCTTGGCGACGCGCTTGGACTCATCGGCAAGCGAGCCACGATCGCGATCCGCCAGCCGTCGATGGGGCCGACGTTCGGGATCAAGGGCGGAGCGGCGGGCGGCGGCTACAGCCAGGTGGTGCCCATGGAGCGGCTGAACCTGCATCTGACGGGCGACTTCCACGCGGTGACGTCGGCTCACAACCTCCTGGCGGCGATGATCGACAACTACATCCACCACAGCCTGCGTGACTTTCCCATCGACCTTCACAGCATCACCTGGCGCCGCGTGATGGATGTGAACGACAGGGTGCTGCGCAGCGTTGTCGTCGGCCTCGGCGCGCCCGAGGACGGCGTCACGCGGCAGACGGGCTTCGACATCACCGCCGCGTCTGAGGTCATGGCGGTGCTCGCGCTGTCGACCTCGCTCCAGGACATGAGGCAGCGTCTCGGCCGCATGGTGATCGGCCTCGCTCGCGATGGCAAACCGATCACGGCTGACTTCCTCCACGCCGGAGGCGCGATGACGGTGATCATGCTCGACGCGATCAAGCCCAATCTCCTGCAGACCCTAGAGAACACGCCCGTGCTCGTCCATGCCGGGCCCTTCGGAAACATCGCCAACGGCGCCTCGTCGGTCCTTGCCGACCTCATCGGCATCCACAGCGGCGACTTCCTCGTGACTGAGGCGGGATTCGGCGCCGACATGGGCGCGGAGCGGTTCTTCAACATCAAGTGCCGTACCTCCGGCCTGGCTCCGGACGCCGCGGTGATCGTGGCCACTGTGCGGGCGCTGAAGGTTCACTCCGGCAAGTACAGGGTCGTCGCGGGAAGGCCGCTGCCGCCCGAGCTGCTCAAGGAGAACCCGGACGACGTGCTCGCGGGAGCCGCAAACCTCCGCAAGCAGGTCGAGAACATACAGATCCACGGCGTGACGCCTGTCGTCGCGATCAACGCGTTTCCCGGCGACCACGCCTCCGAGCACCGGGCGATTCAGGAGCTGGCTGAGCACCTTGGTGTGAGGTCTGCCGTCTGCAACAACTTCGTCGGAGGCGGAAAGGGCGCGACCGAGCTGGCCGAGATGGTGGCCGCCGCCGCCGAGGAGCCGAGCACGTTCAAGTTTCTGTATCCCGACGCTGCCACCCTGCGCGAAAAGATCGAAGCCGTGGCGATGCGCGTCTACGGCGCGCGCGGCGTCGAGTACGACGCGCTCGCCGTCAAGCAGCTGGACGCGTTTGAAGCAAACGGGTTCGGCCGGCTGCCCGTCTGCATCGCGAAGACGCACCTATCGATCTCGTCCGATCCGAAGCTCAAGGGAGCGCCGACCGGCTGGGTCCTTCCGGTCCGCGAGGTGCGCGCCTCGGTGGGCGCGGGTTTCATCTATCCGATCTGCGGCGAAATGCGCACGATGCCAGGTTTGCCGACGACTCCGATCGCCGCCAGCATCGACATCGACGAAAACGGAAATATCGTCGGGCTGAGCTAGAAAGTATGAGCAGGAACCGGACTGTTCCTTCTGCGCGCGAGCGCGAGCAGGATCGGACTTACTGATTGCATCGCCCGGTCGTGTTCCCGCCGACGGGGACCCGGCCCGCATCCTCCCGGGCTTGGATTTACTGAAGGTTTCTTCCAACGAAGCATGGCGGTGAGGAGCGACGCATTGTCGCGGCCGAGGTGAACTCGGCCGCCAAGGCCACGAGCAGGCGTCAGAGCTGGTTCGCCTCTTTCGTGCGGCGCCGCTCCACGGCTTCTGAAAGCAGCGTTGCCAGGTCAATGACCTGCAGCTTGGCGCCCGTCTCGCGCACGCCGTCGTCGAGCATCACGGTGCAGAAGGGACACGCGACCGCCAACGTTTCCGCACCGGTCTCCGCAGCCTCGCGCACGCGTTCGTGGCTGATCGGGCGACCCCGCTTCTCGTCCATCCACATCCTCGCGCCGCCCGCGCCGCAACAAAAGGTGCGCTCGCGATTGCGCGGCATCTCGATTGCCTGGCCGACCGCGGCCACCAGCTCGCGCGGTTGCGAGCGGACATCGTTGTGACGGGCGAGGTAGCACGAGTCGTGGTACGTGATCTTTTGCTCGCCGGCCAGCGGGTTCAGCTTGCCGTTGCGCACTAGCTCCGCCAGGAACTCGGTGTGGTGCACGACCTCGTAGCGGCCTCCGAAGTCGGGGTATTCGTTACCGATCGAGTTGAAGCAGTGCGGGCATGTCGTGACGATCTTCTTCACACCGGCGCCGTTGAGGGTCTCGACGTTCTGGCCGGCCAGCCGCTGGAAGGTGTACTCGTCGCCCATCCGTCGTGCCGGATCCCCCGTGCAGGCTTCGCGCGGTCCGAGGATCGCGAAATCGACACCGGCCGCGAGCATCAGCTTGGCCGTCGAGACGGCGCCCTGGCGCGCGCGCTCGTCGAAGGCCGGTGCGCAGCCCACCCAGAACAGGACGTCCGGCGCGGGATCGCCCGGCTGCAGCACGCGGACGCCAAGTCCCTCGGCCCAGTGCGTGCGGTCCGCTTGCGGCTTGCCCCAGGGATTCGATGAGCGGTCGACGTCGCGCAGCATCGTGCCTGCCTCTTCCGGGAACCGCGACTCGACCATGACGAGGTTGCGCCGGAGGTCGATTACGTGGTCGATGTGCTCGATGCCGACCGGGCATTCGCGCACGCACGCGCCACAGGTCACGCAGTCCCACACGATGTCGTCGGTCACGGCGTTCGGCACCAGCGGCGGGGGCGTGTACGAGCCGCTCGACGCCAATGCTTTCGGGCCTTCGGCCATCAGCTGGTCGCGCATGGCCATGATCAGCAGCTTCGGAGAGAGCGCCTTGCCCGTGGCGTAAGCCGGGCACACGTCCTGGCAGCGCCCGCATTCGGTGCAGGACATGGTGTCGAGCATCTGCTTCCAGGTCATGTCGGTCACGCGCGCCGAGCCGAAGCGCACCTCTTCTTCGGCCTTGTCGAAGTCGATGGGCTCCAAGCGCCCGCGTGCGCGCGTGCGTCCGAAGTAGACGTTGATTGCCGCCACCACGATGTGCAGGTGCTTCGAGTAGGGCAGGTAGACGAGGAAGCTGAGGATGATCAGTACGTGCGCCCAAACAGCAGCGCGCTCGAGATATGGAATGAACGGCCCGTGCAGCACCATCGCGATCGAACCTGAGATGGGCGCCCAGCTTGCCGGGTAGTCGTTGAGCCCGAGGGAGATCTGCGATGCGTGCCAGAGGAAAAGTGTGATGACGATTCCGGCGATCATGGCCAGGATCAGGTCCGCTTCGCCGATGTGGCTGCCCTTGAAACGTGCGGGACGCTGCACCTTCCTGATGACAAATGCCGTGATGACACCCAGAAGCACCAGCATGGCGAACACGTCGACGAGCAGCGCGTACCAGCCCTGCGCTCCCAGCCAGGGCAGGGTCGCGTGCGGATCGACCGCACCGATCATCGCGATCAGAATCGTCGGAAACAGCACGAGGAATCCCCAGAAGATCGCGGCGTGCATCGCACCAGGCAGCAGGCGTTGCAGCAGCTTGCTCTGGCCCACCACGACGACCGCTTCCGCCTTGGCCCGCGCCGGGACGTCGCCGAAACGCGCGGCCCGCTTGCCCGAGCGGACCAGGCGGTAGAGGAGAAGCGCTCGGCGCCCGAACAGCGCGGCGGAAGCGATGAGCGCTATGGCGAGTGCGATTGCCGCGATGGGGCTCAACGCTTCTATTTCAATGCGCCCTGCGCACGCCCGGCTCGAATCTCAGCAGAGATCGCCGGCACGATCTCCTTGAGGTCTCCGACCACTGTGTAGTCGGCGTTAGCCATGATCGGCGCCTGGGCGTCGGAGTTGATGGCCAGAATGCGCTTGGCCCCCTTGAGGCCGGCCATGTGCTGAGTGGCGCCAGAGATGCCGCACGCGATGTAGACCTCGGGCGCGACCTTGGTCCCGGTCTGCCCGACCTGGTCGGTGTGCGGCCGCCACCCTGCGCTGGTCACCGCGCGCGAGCACCCAACCGCTGCGCCGAGAAGGCCGGCGAGCTCCTCGATAATCGCGAATCCTTCCTTCGAGCCAACGCCGCGGCCTCCGCTTACGACCACCTCGGCCTCCGTCAGCGACACGCCGCCGCCGGGCGCGGGGACGTGCTCCACGACGCGCACGAGCAGGTCCCCCGCACTCAGCTCCGGCGCAAAGGGTTCGATGTCTGCGGGCATGGAGGATGGCTCGATCGCCACCACGTGGGGCGCCACGGTGATCAGCGGCCGCTCGCTGTTGAGTCGCGCCTCCTCGAGCAGGCTGCCGCCCCACCGAAGTCTCGTCACGGTGACCGGGGGGCCCGGCGAAACCGAAGTGCAGTTCGCGGCGAGCGGAAGCCCGGTGCGGGCGGCAAAGCGCGCCATGACCTCGTTGCCGCGATCCGTTCCGGCGGCGAGCACCGCACTTGCATTCAGCTGGACGGCAAGCTGGTTGAGGATCGATGCCCACGCGTCGGGCGCGTAGGCGCCGAGAGCCACGTGCTGAGCCACGTGAGCGACCGCCACTCCGTGCTGGGCGAGATCGGTCGCGGCCCCGACCAGCACCGCATGAACCGGTTTCCCAAAAGATCTCGCAAGCGTCAGCGTCTGCAGCGACGGATCGATCGCCTTACCGTCAGATTGCTCGACCAGGACCAGGACCACTTAGAGCACGCCCGCCTTGCGCAGCATCTCGACCACCGCCGGCGCAGCCGCCGCACCCATACCCAGGGATTCCGCCCGCCTGCCCTGGCCGGCCGGCACCACCAGCTGCACGAGCTGGAGTCGAGGCTCAGGCCTTGCCGGAGTGGTGGCCGCGACCGGCTTGCGGCCCGCCCGCATCCGCCCCGGGACCGAGGGATAGCGCGGAAGGTTCAAACCCTCTTTCACCGTGAGCACGGCGGGCACAGGCACGACGTAGACGTCGCGGCCTCCCTCCACCTCCTGCTCGCAGCGGACCGAAGCTCCATCCAACGTCACGCGCTTCAGTCCTGTGACGCATGGCCGGCCCAGGGCGTATGCGACGCGGGCCCCGACCTGGAAGCCTCCTGAATCGGCGGACTCGTTTCCGAAGAAGATGATGTCGAACGTTCCGGATGCGGCTTCGTCGGCTTTGATCACCTCAGTCAGCGCCGCCGCGGTGGCCTCTCCGTCCCACTCCTGGCCGTCCGTTTGTAGATGAATCGCGCGGTCGATGCCGAGCGCCATCGCGTCGCGCAGCTGCTCGACCGCCTCCGGCGGACCGAGCGTGATCACCACCGAGTCACCGCCATTGGCCTCGATGAGCCGGACAGCCTCCTCGACGCCGCACTCCTCGTGAGGGCTCATCGTGAAGCCGAGGTGGCGCGTGTCGATCGCGCGCGANNACGGTCACCGGGTAGCGCTCGCCCATGTACTCGACCGCCAGCTGCTCGCCCACCACCGCATGCTCCGGCGGAAGGTAGGCCATGAGGATGTGCTTGCCGACCGACGGCCCGGCACCCGCGCTCGTCACGTACGACCCGCGGCCGCGCCGGTCGACGATGCGCTTTCCGTCACGCGTGAGGATCGGTTCGCGGCCCAGCATGTAGCGCTTCTCGCCCGAGCGCGAGCGGTGATCGTCCACCGTCAGCGTGCACATGATGGCGGCGGGCTCTTCCTCGCGATGCCTCAGGTGAGCCGCCTTGCCGATGAAGTCCTCTTCCTTGACACGCGGTGCGGTCATCCCGGCCTCGACCACGTTGTACTCGGTCTCGAGCTCGTTGCCGTGGGCGCGGTAAGACTTCTCGAGGCGCCCGGTCGTGCCGTAGACGCCGATGCCGCAGGGGGCGAGGGCGTGCGGCTGTCCCGCCTCCCAGAGCACATCCCAGAGCTTCAATCCCTGCTCGAAGGGGATGTAGAGCTCCCAACCGAGGTCTCCGACGTAAGAGATCCGGGAGGCAAGCACGCGCAGGGTGTCCACCTCGATCACGCGGCATGTGCCGAACTTGAAGCCCCCGTTGGAAACGTCGTCCAGAGTCACGCTCGCCAGGATGTCGCGAGCGCGTGGGCCCCACAGCCCGATCGTCGTCATCGAAGAAGTCAGGTCCATGAGCTGCGCCGAGCCGCCGGCCGGAAGCTGGTCGCGGAACCACTTGCGGTCGGACATGCCGGCCGCGCCCCCGGTCACGACCCTGAACCGGTCTTCCCCCAGGCGCATGATCGTCAGGTCCGACTTGAAGCCGCCGTTGTGGCTCAAGACCGGCGTATAGACGACGCGACCCACCGGGGCGTCCATCTGCCGGAGCGCCACGCACTGCACGGACTGCAGCGCGCCCGGACCGACGATGTCGAAGATCGTGAAAGCCGAGAGGTCGAAGATGCCCGCGCGCTCGCGCATCGCGAGGTGCTCCGCATTGATCAGTGGAGACCACCAGCGCGCCTCCCATTCCGCGGTGCGCCGCGTAACACGGTCGCCGAACTCCTCCAGCAGCGGCGCGTTCGACTCATACCACTGCGGCCGCTCCCAGCCGGCGGCTTCGAAGAACGTCGCTCCCAGCTCGCGCTCGCGCTCGTGAAAAGGAGCCAGGCGGACCTTGCGGTTGGAAGCCCACTGCTCGCTCGGGTGGACGATGCCGTAGGTCTTGTTGAAGCCCTCGGCTGCCCGTGCGCGCACGTGGGCCCGTGTCTTTTGATGTTCGTGAAAACGAGCGATGTCAGAGGAGTGGAGGTCGATCTCCGACTCACCGTGCACCATCCATTCGGCCAGCGCCTTGCCGGTGCCAGGACCCTCCTTGACCCAGACCGCCGCGGCCGCCCACAGCCCCTTCACGTCCGGCGACTCACCCAGGACCGGCATCCCGTCCGGCGTGAGCGACAGGATGCCGTTGATGGCGTACTTCACCCCCACCGACTCGTCGCCGACGATCTCCGGCATCAGCTCCAGCGCGTGCTGCATCTGCTCTTCGAAGTCGGCTTGCGTGAAGGGAAACTCGGTTGGAGACAGCGCCGCCTGCTCGAGAGAGGGGATGTCCTCCGGGTCGTAAAGGATCGGGCGATGCGCGTAGGAGCCGATCTCAAGGTCTCCGCCGGCCTGGCGCTCGTACATGTTCGTGTCCATGTCGCGGACGATGGGGTGCTCGATGTCGCTCTTCGCGCCTTTGAACCGCGGCACCGGCCCGACGTCGATCATCTGGTGAACCGCCGGGGTCAGCGGGATATGGGCGCCCGCCATGCGAGCAATACGCGGGCTCCAGACTCCGCAGGCGATGACCACGACCTCCGTCTCGACATCTCCCTGCGTGGTCCGCACGCGGCGCACGCGCCCGTGCTCGACATCGATCCCGGTGACCTCTGTCTTCGGCGCGACATGCAAGGCGCCCGAGCCCTGGCCGTGCTCACGCATCAGCGTTCCCATCCGCAGCGAGTCGACCACTCCGACCCCCGGCGTGTAGAAGCCGCCGAGGATGATCGACTCCTCGATGTAAGGCACAAGCGCCTTCACCTCCGCCGGCGTGACGAGCGAAACCGGTTCGATTCCCCATGACTCGGCCGAAACCATGCGGCGGGTGAGCTCCTGCATCCGCTCTTTCGTCCGCGCCACCTCGATGCCTCCCGATTGGGTGAACACGCCCATCTCTCTGTACTGGCGGACGCTCTCGATCGTCAGCGCCGTCATCTCTTTGGAGTGGTCGACCAGGTAGATGAAGTTCGATGCGTGGCCGGTTGATCCGCCCGGGTTCGGCAGAGGACCCTTGTCGAGGAGGAGGATGTCGCGCCAGCCGAGAAGGCCAAGGTGGTACGCGACGCTATTGCCGACGATGCCGCACCCGATGACGACACACCGAGCGTGGGTCGTAAGGGTGCCTGCCATCGCTACTCCGGCTGGTAGGGGGAGCGGACCTCTTCCGGCAGCTCGTACCACTGGATTCGGTCGCCCACCTGCGCGCGGAGCTTCCACTTGAGCGGTTTCGACTGCGCCTCGACCGCCTTCCACAGCTCGTCCAGCCTCGAGCTCACGAGCTGGCGGTCCACATCGAGCTCGGGGAGCGTGGCCCGCAGCTTCTCGGTGTTGACCTGGAGCGTGCGGTACATGCCCCAGTCGCCGGCCGCCACCCGCGCCACGTAGCCGGCGTCGATGACCTCATCTCCCCATCCGGCTTCGATCGGGTGGTCCAGCAGCAGGGCGACCAGGTCGACCAGGTCCTTGCGGTTCATCTCGTAGATCTGCAGCTTGCTCAGCAGCAGGTCGGACGGGCTTGCGCACGGGCCGTCGTGGTCGAGCCGTCCACGCAAGTCGATCACGTGCGACATCCTGAACACGTCGATGAACACGTCGACCTGGCGATTGTTTTGCGAGTCGAAGAAGTAGAGCCGCCGGTCTCCCTGCATCAGGTTGAAGCGTTCGTTCGCCTCGTAGCCCAGCGAGGGAAAGAGATCGAGCACGCCCTTCCGGTCGCGCTTGGAGATGGCGTAATCGAGGTCACCGTACTTCCGCTTCAGCGGCGCCTTGTGCGCGCTCGGCGAGTGCACGTGGATGCCGGCCCCGCCCAGGAGCTTGATGCCCAACTTCTTGCTATTGGCCGCCTCCGAGACGCGCGCGGCCTCTTCGATGGGATCTTCGAGGGGCCTGGCCTCCGAGGTCACACGCCCTCGATCTCGATCACGATCGTCTTGAGGTCCATCATCTGCTCGAGAGCGAAGCGCCCGCCCACGCGTCCGATGCCGCTCTTCTTGCCCGCGCGGCCCCCGAACGGCAGGTGCGCCTCCCAGTAGTTGGTCGACTCGTTGATGTTGACCCAGCCGGTCTCGAGCCCATCCGCGAAGCGCAGAGCGCGCGAGAGGTCTTTCGTGTAGACCGCGCCGAGCAGCCCGTACGGCGAGTCGTTGGCCAGCGCAAGCGCTTGCTTCTCGTCGCGGAACTTGATGATCGGCGCGATCGGGCCGAACGTCTCCTCCTGGCTGACCCGCATCGTCGGCTCGACGCCGTCGAGGATCGTCGCGTGGTAGTAGAGCCGGGTCGGAAACCCTTCGGCGCGCTCGCCGCCCAGGATCAGCTTGGCGCCGTGCTTCACAGCGTCGGCGACATGCTCGTCCATCTTGGTCGCGACGCCCTCGTTGTTGAGCGGGCCCAGGGTCGTGTCCGCCGCAAACGGGTCGCCGAGACGCAGCGCGCGAGCTGCATCGGCCAGTCGCGCCACGAACTCATCGCGCACGGACTCCTCCACCAGGATCCGCTCGCCGGCCGTGCAGCTCTGGCCCGCACATAGGTAGCAGCCGACGATGGCGCCCTCCACGGCGTGGCCGATGTCGGCGTCGGCAAACACGACCATCGGGCCGTTGCCACCGAGCTCCAGCATCACGTGCTTGCCTGCCGCCCGTCGCGCGACCGACGCGCCGGTCTCCGTCGAACCGACGAAACCGACTCCGTCGACGAGCGGGTGGCCGGCGACCTCGTCGCCGACCTCGGCTCCGGGACCTGTCACGAGGTTGACGGCGCCGGCCGGGAAGTCGGCCTCGGCAAGGCATTCCATCAACGCGACCGAGATGACGCTGGTGGAGGTCGCGGGCGTCCAGACCACGGTGTTGCCGGCGGCCAGCGCGGGGGCGATGAGCTCGGCTGCCATCGTCAGGGGCCAGTTCCAGGGAGTGATGATCCCGTAGACGCCCCGCGGATAGTGCCGTGCGAACACGAGCTTGCTCGGACTGGCGGACGGCAGGACGCGTCCCTCGAGGCGTTTCAAGTCCTCGGCGGCGATCCGGAAGTACTCGGCTGCCTCGTCGACCTCGCCCAGCGCTTCAGCGACCAGCGGCTTGCCCTGGTCGAGCGTCAGCAGGTGGCCGAGCTCCTCGCGGCGCTTCTCGATCGCCTCCGCGATGCGGTGCAGCCGCTTCGAGCGCTCGAATCCTTTCAGGCCGGCCATCGCCGATCGTGCCTTGTGGGCGGCTTCGACCGCGCGCTTGGCGTCGGCGCGCGTGCCTTTGGGCACCTGCGCGATCACCTCGCCCGTCGCGGGGCTGGTGGCCTCGAAGAGCTCGCCGCTCTCCGATTCGGTCCACTTCCCGTCGACAAACATCTTTTTGACGGACCTGGCGACGTCGATGGTCATTTCCTTGCTCCGTTGGTGGGGGCTGCGGGCTTGCGCTTCGCATCGAACGCCTGCTGGTAGATCCGGCGGTAGGCCGCCGCGTCGACATCCCTCGGATTGCCGACCGTCTGCGGGTCGGCGAACGCCTTGTCGGCGAGCATCGGGATCTCGTCCTCGCTGAAGCCAAGCTCCTGCATGCCGGGGATCTCAACGTCCTTGGTCAGCTGGTGGACGTACTCGACTGCCATCTCGGCGGCGCGCCACGTGGACACGCCGCGGGTGTCCAGACCGAACGCTGCCGCCATACGCGCGAACCGCTCGGGCTCGCCGGAGTGGTTGTACTCCATCACCGGTCCGAGCAATCGCGCGGTCAGCGCGCCGTGCGGCGCGTCGTGCACGCCGCCCGCCGTCTGGCTCATTGCGTGCGCGGCGCCGGCGGAGTCGGTTCCGTAGGAGAGACCTGCGAGCATCGCCGCCGCGCTCATGTGGTAGCGCGCCTCCAGGTTCTGCGCCTGGGAGAAGGCGACGCGCAGGTAGCGCGCGACGTACTCCATCGCGAGCAGCGCCACGGCGTCTGTGAACGGTTGGTGATAGACCATGGTGAAGCACTCGACCGCGTGCGCCAGAGCGTCCATCCCCGTTCCGGCCGTGACCCCCGCGGGGAGCTTCACCGTCAGCTCGGGATCGATCAGCGCGACCCAGGACGCGATGTCCGGCGTGCCGCCCACGTTGAACTTGATCTTGCGTTTTGGGTCGGTGATGACCGCCCACAGCGTCACCTCGCTGCCAGTGCCGGCGGTCGTCGGGACGGCGATCATCGGCGGGATGCGCGAGCGGATCGGGCTGTGGCCCCACTCGTAGTCGACGATGCTCCCGTCGTGCACGGCGACCACGCCGATGCCCTTGGCGGTATCCATGGAGCTGCCCCCGCCGATCGCGACCAGCCCGTCGCATCCCTGCGCGCGGTACTCCGCGGCGCCTGCGTCGACCAGCTCGACTCCCGGGTTTGCCTTGACCCTGTCGAAGACAACCGGCTCGACGTCTGAGCCGCGCAGGGCCTCGAGCGCTGTGTCCAGGAGGCCCGCCGCCTTGACGCCGGCGTCCGTGACGAGCAGCGGCCGGCGCATGCCAAGCAGTCCCGCCTCGGTGCCGAGCTCTTTGATCGCGCCAAGGCGCTGCACGAGGCGGGTCGGGCTCTGGTAGGTGCGGAGCGTGTATTCCAGCATGGGATTTATTGAAAGTGCGCCCTGCGCGCGCCCGGCTGAGTGTGGCCGCCGAGCCGAGGCTCGGCGGCCGTGGAACTGCTATTCAA
>PLYZ01000040.1 GCA_003151935.1 Candidatus Dormiibacterota bacterium
AGACCGCCGAGCGGCTGGAGGCATAAGCAGGATGGCGATCACTACTGCCTACCGCACGCGCTCCGACGCGCTTCCGCTTCGGTCGTTCAAGACCAAGGGCCGGCCGAGCGCGATCGCCGGCGTCGGCGCCTACGCGCCCGAGAAGGTCATCACGAACTTCGACCTCGAGAAGCTGATGGATACCTCGGACAAGTGGATCACGGAGCGTACGGGGATTCACCGGCGCCACATCGCCGAGCCGGGGACGACCACCCTGGAGCTCGCAACCAAAGCCGCTCGTAGTGCGCTTGACGCGGCGGGCATCACGGCCCACGACCTCGACATGATCCTGGTCGGCACGTCGTCGCCAGACGGTCCGTTCCCATCCATCGCCGCCCGCATCCAGAACGAGCTCGACGCACCTGGCGCGGTGGCGTGGGACACGCTCGCCGCCTGCACCAGCTTCATGTACGGGCTTTCGATCGCGGATTCGTTCATCGCGACCGAGCGCGCCGACAACGTGCTGGTTATCGGGGCTGAGGTGCTCTCCCGGATGCTCGACTATTCGAACCGCGGGACGGCGGTCATCTTCGGCGATGGCGCCGGCGCTGCGGTTGTGCGGCCCGCACCGAAGGGCGCGGGCTTTCTCAGCTGGTGTCTCGGCTCGGACGGCCGCGGCTACGCGCAGGTGACGTGCGGCAACATCGAGAAGGGCGCCTATGCGGCACAGGATCCGCACCCGTACATCGAGATGGTCGGCCCCGACGTCTTCAAGTTCGCCGTAGACATCTTCATCCGGCAGGCCAACGAGGTCTGCAACACGGCGGGCGTGGCGCTGGGGGACATCGATCTCTGGGTCCCCCACCAGGCCAACTTCCGGATCATCGACGCGGCAGCGCGCCGGATGGGGCTGCCTCTGGACCGTGTCGCGATCAACATCGACGAGTACGGCAACACCTCCAGCGCGTCGATCCCTCTTGCGCTCGAGGAGGCGGTTCGCAAGGGCCGCGTGAAGAGCGGCGACCACGTGCTGCTGGCCGGCTTCGGCTCTGGCCTGACGTGGGGCGCGTGCCTCATGAAGTGGGCTTAAGGCGATGACGTGGGAGTAAAGCTCATCGGGCCGATCGCGCTTCTGTTTCCTGGCCAGGGAACTCAAAAGCCCGGCATGGGAAAGAACCTGCACGACCGCTACCCAGCGGCGCGCGCGGTGTTCGAGCGGGCCGAAGAGGTCCTGCAGATGCCGATTCGCAAGTTGTGCTTCGAGGGCCCGGTCGAGGACCTGAACCGCACGGACATCATCCAGCCATGCGTGATGACCGTGTGCTGGGCGGCCTACGAGGTGTGGCGCGAGAGCTATGGATTCGAGAACGTGAGCGTCACGGCCGGGCACAGCCTGGGCGAGATCGCCTCGCTCGCGGCCGCCGGGTCGATCCCGTGGGAGACCGCGCTGCTGCTCGTCAAGGAGCGCGGCCGGATCATGGCCCAGGCGGCAGGCGAGCAGGCCGGTGGCATGATCGCCATCGTCGGGCTCGAGGAAGCCGCGGTCGAACGCATTCGCGAGCAGGCATCCGCCCACGGCAAGCTGTGGGTGGCCAACCGCAACGCCGACGTGCAGTTCGTGCTGTCGGGGGAGGTGGCCGCGGTGCAGGACGCGGAGAGGCTCGCCCTGGCCGCCGGCGCCCGCCGGGCGCTCATCCTCACCATCCCGCTGGCGGCCCATACGCCTCTGATGGCGGCCGCGGCCGCGGCCTTCCGCAAGCTGGTGGACAAGCTGCCGATCAAGGCGCCGTCGATTCCGATCCTCGCCAACGCGTCGGGCGAAGCCCTGCGCACTGTCGCCGGCCTGCAGGAGGAGCTCCGGCTCCAGATGCTGCGCCAGGTCGATTGGGCGCGCACGATGGTGTCGATTCGAGCCATGAAGGTCAAGACCGTTGTCGAGCTCGGGCCTGGCCGCGTGCTGGCCAGCCTTGCCGCAAAGCACATTCCCGGCGTCGACACATGGAACGCCGAAGAGCTCTTCATCGACTTCGCCGGCCCGACCACGGCCTAATCAGATGGGCGACCTCGACGGAAAAACCGCGCTCGTCACGGGCGGGGGCAAAGGCATCGGTCGCGCGATCAGCCAGGCCCTGGCCGGAATGGGCGCGCGCGTCGTCGTCAACTACCGATCCGACAAAACCGCCGCCGAAGAGACGGCCGCCTCGCTGCCGAACGCGAGCGCGCACAAAGCAGACGTCGGGGATCCGGCGCAGGTCGAGGCGATGGTCAAGGCGATCGGTCGAGTCGACGTGCTCGTCAACAACGCCGGTGCGGTGCGCGACAAGCTGCTGATCCAGATGGCTCCCGCCGACTGGGAGGAGCTCATCCGCACGGATCTCATGTCGGCCTTCGCCACGACACGGGCGGCCATCATGTCGGGCATGATGCGGGCCCGCTGGGGCAGGATCGTCAACATCTCGTCGATCGTCGGCCTGACCGGCAACGCCGGCCAGTCCAACTACGCGGCGGCCAAGGCCGGCCTGATCGGGTTCACCAAGTCGGTGGCGCGCGAATACGGGTCGCGGAGCATCACGTGCAACGCGGTGGCTCCCGGGTACGTGCGGACTGAGCTGACCAGCGGATCCCTGACGGACGAGATGGTCGGCGAGCTGGTCAAACTCACCCCAATCAAGCGCGAGGGTACGGCCGAGGACGTAGCCGCTGCCGTGGCCTTTCTGTGCTCCGAACGAGCCGGGTTCATCACGGGGCAGGTCATCGCCGTGGACGGCGGCCTGAGCTTGTGATGGCGCTCGCCAAACCGGCGGCCGAGCTTCGCATCGCCGGAAGCAAGCTGCCCGTGATCCCGCTCCCGACCAACTGCCCCGGCTGCGGGGTCGCCCTGGACGTCGAATCGCTGAGAAAGCACAACTACGTTTGCGATTGCGGCCACCACTTTCGCCTCGGCGCCGACGCCTGGATCGCTCTGATTGCGGACCGCGGCTCGTGGAAGGAGCGGTGGGGCGACGTCCGGTCGCACGACCTGCTGAACTGGAAGGTGCCCAAGCCATACCAGGAAGTTGTCGAGCAGCTGCTGGAGGACGGGCTCAACGAGGCCGTGCGCACTGGAACGTGCACGCTGGCCGGCCGTCCGATCTGGCTGGCTGCATTCGACTTTCGTTTTGTCGGCGGAACTCTTTCGATCGTTGCGGGCGAGCGCCTCGCGCGAGGCATGGAGCAGGCCGCGTCCTCCGGCATTCCTTACGTGCTGATCTCCGCCTCCGGCGGCGCTCGAATGCAGGAGGGCGTGTTGGCCTTGATGCAGCTGGCCAAGGTGAATGCCGCGGTCGGTCGCCTCCACTCCGCCGGAGTGCCGTACTTCTCGGTGCTGACCGATCCCACCTTTGGCGGGACCGCAGCGTCGCTGGCCCTGTTGGGAGACATCAACATCGCCGAACCCGGCGCCGCCATCGGGTTCACCGGACCGCGCGTGATCAAGCAAGCGACCTACGCCGACCTGCCACCTGGCTTTCAGAGCGCGGAGTTCCAGCTCGCGCACGGGCAGGTGGACCTGGTGCTTCCGCGTACCGAGCTGCGCCACCTGCTGGCGCATCTGCTCGAGATGTACCCATGACGCGTCACGGACGCAAGCCCGACGAATCGACCCTGAGCGTCTGGCAGGTCGTCGAGCTTGCTCGCCACCCGGAACGCCCTTATTCGCTCGATTACATCCGCCGCTTGGCTCCGGACTTCATCGAGCTGCACGGCGATCGCCTCTCCGCCGACGACCCGGCGCTCGTCGGCGGTGTCGGGACCTGGCACGGCCGTACGACCATGTTCCTCGGGCATCAGAAGGGCCGGACCCTCAAGGAGCGAGTGGCGCGGAACTGGGGAATGATGCACCCCGAGGGCTACCGCAAGGCGATCCGGCTTGCACACCACGCGGCGAAGTTCCACTTTCCGATCGTGTCGATGATCGACACGCCGGGGGCGTATCCGGGCGCCGGGGCAGAGGAACGGGGTATCGCCGCCGCCATCGCCGCGGCGATCATGGAGTGGTTCCGCATTCCCGTGCCGATCGTTGCAGCGGTGATCGGGGAGGGTGGCAGCGGCGGTGCGCTGGGCATGGGCGTCGCAGACCGCGTGATCATGCTCGAGAACTCGATCTACTCGGTGGCGTCACCCGAGGCCGCGGCGTCGATCGTCTGGCGGGACAACACGCGCAAGGTGGAGGCGGCCGAACAGCTCCAGCTGACCTCGCGCGACCTGCTCGCGATGGGCGTGGTCGAAGAGGTCGTTCCAGAGCCCAAGGGGAGCGCGCGCATCGACTACGACGTGGCGGCGGCCGCGCTGGACGAGTCGCTGCACCGCCACATGCAGGCGCTCTTGACGCAGCCCACCGAGGATCTCCTGCAGCACCGGTACGAGCGATTTCGCTACATCGACTCGCTCATCCACGCCGAACCGCAGTTCGGGCCAAAAATCTGAGGATCGTCGCTCAGCGCGTCAGCGCAGGCTCGGTGAGCTGGGACCAAACAGGTTCCGAGCAACGTGCAACCATCGGACACGGATATGTGTTGTTGGTGGGTGCGGCATCCGATGACGACGAAACCACCGTGCGACGCCTGGCGGACAAGGTCATCGACCTGCGCGTGTTCGCGGATGAGGCGGGCCGGATGAACCTCAGCCTGGTCGACGTGAGCGGGTCGGCGCTGATCGTTTCGCAGTTCACCCTGTTCGCCGACATGAGCCGCGGCCGGCGGCCGAGCCTGCTCAAGGCCGGCGATCCGCAGCGTGCGGAGCAGCTTTATGGGGTGTTCGTCGAGCGGTTCCGCGAGCGCGGGATAGAGACTCAGACCGGCAGCTTTGGAGCTGACATGCGGGTGAGCATCGAAAACGACGGCCCGGTGACGCTCGTTCTTTCGACGGACCAGTGGCCAACGCGTGTTTAGCGTGAAGCCGTACCTCGCGCTGATTGGGCTCGCGCTGATCTGGGGCGCCTCGTTTCTCCTGATCAAGGTCGCCGTCCACGACATGAGCCCGACTGTGTTGCTGCTCATCCGCTCGCTGTCGGGACTGATCGCCCTGGCCGTGATCGTCAAAGTGATGGGCCGGCCGCTTCTTGGCGAAGGCTGGAGAACGCGATTGGGCTCGTTCGCGATCATGGCGTTCACGAACGCGATCGTGCCCTGGGTCGCGATCGCCTGGGGAGAGGAGAGGATCTCGAGCGGCCTCGCCAGCATCCTGAACTCGACCACCACGCTCTGGACGGCCGTCCTCATCTTCTGGGCCATGCCGGCCGAGCGCCCGAGCAAAGTCGGTTATCTAGGCGTCGTCCTCGGCTTCGCCGGCGTCGTCATCCTCGTGCTCCCGGACATCCTGGCGCATGGCGTGTCCGGCAATTTCCTCGGAGCGATCGCGGTGCTGGTCGCGGCGCTCTCCTACGCGGCCAATGCGATCTACCAGCGCCGGAAGATGCGCAACGTCAGCGTGTTCGACGTGAGCATCGGGCAGCTCGCGGCAACGGTTGTCTTCGCCATCCCCCTTGCCGCCCCGTCACTCCCACAGGTTCACGTGGCCCTTACGTCCATGGCTGCGGTCATCGCTCTGGGAGCGGGTGCGACAGGCGTCGCGTATCTGCTCTATTACTACGTGATGAACACTTTGGGTGCGGTTCGCGCCGCAGGCGTCACGCTGCTGGTCCCCCTGACCGCGGTGTTCTGGGGAGTGTTCCTGCTGCACGAAAACTTGAGCCCGCCTATCGTCATCGGCATGGCCGTGATCCTCACCGGAACCGTGCTCACCAACCTCGGCCGTGGGGCTGTCAGCCGCGAGCCATCGGTCGCGCGCGACACCGCGGCAGCTTGACCGGCTTTCTCGAGGAGCACTCAGCCCAGGTCGGTGAGGCGGCGACCAGGATCCGAGCCTACGTCCGTCGCACTCCATGCCTCGCCACCGACCTCGACCCGGGACTGAGACTCAAGCCGGAGTGCTTCCAGGTCACGGGTTCGTTCAAGGTGCGCGGAGCTTTCAACGCGATTTTGACGCTCGCCGCGCAGAACCCGCGGCCGGCGGGTGTGATCGCGGTCAGCTCCGGCAACCACGCGCAGGCGGTGGCGCTTGCGGCTGCGACCGTCGGTCTGCCGGCGCTCGTCCTCATCCCCGAAGACGCCAACCCCGCCAAGGTGGCCGCCACGCGCGCCCTCGGCGCCGAGGTGATCCAGGAGGGCATCACGTTCGCCAACCGCGAGGAGCGCCTGCACGAGGAGATGGCCACCCGCGGGTTCACCCTCGTGCATCCGTTTGACGACTGGAACGTGATCCACGGGCAGGGCACCGCGGCGCGGGAGCTGCTCGAGGATGTCCCGGACCTCGAGGTCATCGCGACGCCGGTGGGTGGTGGCGGATTGCTCTCGGGCACCGCGATCTCGGCCAAGCGCCACAACCCCGCCCTGCGGGTGGTGGGCGTCGAACCGGAGGTCGCGGACGACGCCTACCGGACATGGAAGGCGGGACGCATCCAGTCACTGGCGTCGGCGCCGTCGACGATCGCAGACGGCGTCCGTACGACCTCCGTCGGGGCGCGTACGTTCGAGACCATGTTCGCCAATCGGCTGGTGGACGAGATCGTCACCGTCAGCGAGGACGAAATCGCCTCCGCGGTGCGGGTGGCGTGGTCCAGGTTGCACCTGGCGCTGGAGCCGACCGGCGCCCTTCCGCTGGCCGCGTACCTCACCGGAAAGCTGCCGAAGGGGCGGGTGGGACTGATCCTGACCGGCGGCAACGCCAACCTGGAGACGGTGGCTACACTGCTCCGGCGATGATCCCGGTCAAGGAAGTCATGAATCGGAACGTGATCACGTTTCGAGAGGACACGCCTATCGACGAGGTCGCGAGCACGCTGGTATCCAAGCGGATCACGGGCGCGCCCGTCGTTTCCAGCGAAGGTCACGTGGTCGGCATCATCTCGGAGACCGACGTGTTCTCGAAGAAGGGCAAGGTGGCGCGCGACATCATGAGCCCGCGCGTGATCTCCGTGACAGAGGACACCGGAATCGACGAAGCGGCGCGGCTTCTGATCGGCGAGCGGATTCGACGTGTCCCGGTGATCCGCGGCGGCAAGATGGTCGGCCTGCTCAGCCGGTCGGATGTGCTCGAGTTCTTCGCCAAGACACGATGGACGTGCGACGTGTGCGGATGGTGGGAGCGCAGCCTCGAGAAGCCCGAGCGCTGCCACTCGTGCTCGAGCCGCGATCTACACCTGGAGCGCGCCGACCCTGGCCACTAGCCGCCGCCAGCTTTCGCTAAAAGCCCAGAGCTTCACCGAGTCGGTCATCCGCGAGATGACGCGACTTAATCTGCAGCTGAACGGTCCAGAACGCGCGGTGAACTTCGCCCAGGGCTTCCCCGATTTCAACACCGACCCTCGAATCCTTGACGCGGCCGCGAACGCGCTGCGCGACGGCTACAACCAGTACGCGACCACGTGGGGCGCTCCGCAACTTCGCGAGGCGGTGGCGCGCAAGCAGTCGTCTGCCTGGGGACGCGCCGTCGATCCCGACACTGAGGTGACCATTTCGTGCGGCGCGACCGAGGCGATGATCGCCGCGATGCTGGCCGCCATCGATCCCGGTGACGAGGTCATCGTGTTCGAGCCGTTCTACGAGAACTACGGACCCGACTGCATCATCAGCGGTGCCGTCCCTCGCTACGTGGCCCTGCAGGCTCCCGATTGGTCGGTCGATCCCGAAGCACTGCGCGCAGCCTTCAACCGCAAGACCCGGGCCATCGTCGTCAACACTCCACACAACCCAACCGGCAAGGTGTACTCGCAGCCCGAGCTCGAGCTCATCGCGCAGCTATGCATCGAGCACGACGCGATCGCGATCACCGACGAGATCTATGAGCATCTCGTCTATCGCGGCCGGCACGTCAGCCTGGCGACCCTGCCGGGGATGCAGGAGCGGACGATCACGATCAGCGGAGCGAGCAAGACCTATTCGGTCACCGGTTGGCGCATCGGGTGGCTCATCGCGCCGCCTGGCCTCACCGCGGGCATCCGCAAGGTCCACGACTTCCTCACCGTCGGAGCGGCGCATCCGCTGCAGGTCGCCATCGCGACGGCGCTCGCGCTTCCCTCGTCCTTTTATGTCGAGCTGCTCGGAGACTACCGGGAGCGCCGCGACGCGATCGTCACCGGGCTGCAGGATTGCGGTTTCGAGGTTTCATCCCCTGACGGTGCGTACTACGTCATGGCCGGTTTTGCCTCGTTCGGCTTCAGCGACGACGTCAAGTTTGCGAGGCACCTGATCGAAAAGGCGGGTGTCGCGACCGTTCCCGCGTCGAGCTTTTACCACGACCCCGCGGCGGGTCGCGGCCAGGTCCGGTTCAGCTTTCCGAAGAAGATCGATACGATCAAGCGAGGGCTCGACGCCCTGCATCGACTGCAACCTCTTGGTGGAAGCTCGGGCTAGGGACCACCGAATCCCTCAGCCACAGACCATACGAAGAGCCCGTGCAGAATTCCCGCCGAGCAGCAAAGCGAGAGCCAGATATATGTCTCGCCAAGTCGCTCGTGCTGACTTGTGTCCAATCGAAGACAACTACGGGCGGCTGTTACTTCGTCGCAGATGCCGCCCAATCTTGCTTCACGCGCTGCTGCTCCCAGCGTGCCACGAACGCGCGCCCGAGAGGTTCCATCAGGTTCGGGCTTGATTCCTGCCGCACGTCAGGCTCGGGGTGCGGTTTGGCTCGCAAGGCGCTGGAGCTCAGCATGGTACCGGCTGTCGACCGCGCCGGCATCGACCTTGGGCTGAAGCTCCACTATGCGCTCCCAATCGGCGGCCCTGAGTGTGGCGCCCGACAGGGAGATCGCCGCGTAGAGCTCGAGGGCGCGGCTGCAGCAGTACTGAGCTCGTGCGGTCTGGCCACGCATCTCACGGATCGTCCCCTCCTCGCCCAATAGCGCCGCATACATGCGAACGCGGTCGAGGTCGTAGTGCCCGATCAGCCCGACGGCGCTGGCGGCGTCGAGACGTTCGAGCACCGGCAGCAGCGGCCCCAGGACGAGCTCGCTGGTCCTGCGCACCACGATCAGAGCCGGATCGAACTGCCCTGCCCGGATGAGCTGGCCGATTTCTCCGATGGCCTGGGCAAACTGCTCGATCATCCGCTCGATGTAGTCGCGCTGAACGACGCTCATGAACTTCTCCTGCGACGCATCGTGAGAGCGAACCCAAGCGCCACCACGACGAGCGCTCCCGCGATCAACGCCGGCTCGAGCGCGGCCGGCATTGACGGCGCCGGGGAGCGGACCGCTGCCGGGTGCGGGGCCAAACGCAGTGCTCGGCGCACGCGCCAGGACGAGAATGTGCCTTCACCGTGTGACACTCCATTGTCAGGGATGATCGTTGTCACCCCACACGCGTTCAGATCGCATCGCTCGGCAATCAGCCCGGCGCCCCCTTCGGTTCCGACCAGCTTGGTGGGATGGCCTCGAGCACAGATCCTCGCCGAATTCCCGGTACAAGCCGGTCGTGGTGCCGGCTAAGGCTGAGTGGCCGTACTGAGAAAGCCAGCAATCTGTGCGCGCAGAACTTTCGTGTCAAACGGTTTGGTGATGTGTCCCATGCACCCTGCGTCGAGGCTGAGCTGTCGGTCGCCCACCATGGCGTGGGCCGAAACAGCGACGATCCGAATTGACGACTTTGCGGGATCGGCCTTGAGCTGCCGCGTCAGGGAGAGGCCGTCCTGACCCGGAAGTTGAATGTCCATGAGGATGAGATCGGGGCGCTCAACCTCAATACTCGTCAACGCTTCTGGGGCTGACGACGCGAAGCGCACTTGATAGCCGCGACCCAGAAGCATCGCCTCGACCAGCAGCTGATTCGCAGGGTTATCTTCGACCACGAGGATCACAGCAGGCCGGCCGGCTTGGGAGATCACGCCGCGCGGCCCTCGGTGACAAATCCCCGGAGCCATGCGACCAGTTCCGAACCCGCAACCGAGTTGCGCTGGAAGATGGCTGCAACACAGCCATTGAGCGCCTGTTTGTCATCGTGTGTGAGTTCCTTGGAGGTCAGCACCATCACAGGAATTGACCGGGTTGCGTCGTCGGCTCGGAGCGCCTCAACGACGTCGAATCCGGTCATTCCGGGCATCATGAGGTCGAGAAGTATCAGCTGCGGCCGCTGAGCGCGGGCCACATCGAGCCCTTCCTTGCCACCCGACGCCCTGAGTACTTTGAAACCCTCTGGCTCGAGCAGTGCCTGGAGTAAGTCAAGGTTGGCCACCTCGTCGTCGACCACCAACACTCGAATCTCGCCGTGCTTGACCCTGGTGGTGAACGCATACCTGCCCAAGCGCGAGAGCAGGGCCCCTCTGTCGACTGGCTTGACGAAGTAGTCCAGCGCGCCTAATGCACGACCCAACGCAGGGTTGTCGATCACGCTGACAACCACCACGGGGATATTCCAGGTCAGCTTGTCGGCTTTGAGCCGCTTCAGGACCTCCCAACCATCAATCTCAGGCAGAAGGATGTCCAGGGTTATGGCTACCGGCAAGAGGTCTCGGGCCATGGCGATAGCCTCTGTGCCAGTGCGTGCCACTTTCATTTGAAATCCGCCCGCTTCCAGGTGCCGTGCAAGAATCTCTGCCGCCTCTGGGTTGTCCTCAACGACCAGGATCAGCGGTCGATCTGGATCAGCAGCCCCAATCTGCGGCACCAGCAGCTCAGGTGTTCGTTTTGCTTCGATCGGCAGCCGGAGGGTGAAGGTGCTGCCCTGGCCGGAAACGCTCTGGACCTTGACCTCGCCGCCATGGAGCTCCGCAAATCGCTTGGTCAATGCCAGCCCAAGGCCGGTTCCCTCTTGCTGCCGTCCGTGCCCCGCATCGAGCTGCTGAAACTCCGTGAACAGCCTGTCCAGGTCGGCTTCCGCGATGCCAATTCCGGAGTCTGTGACCGCGATCTCGATCCACGACCCGACCTGACGAGTCCGGATCGAAATGCGACCTCCCGCCGAGGTGAATTTGATGGCGTTGGACACCAGGTTGAGCAGCATCTGCTTCAGTTTTGTCGGGTCTGCAACCAGGTGGAGGCGCTGCCCTGAAACGTAGTCGATGGTTATGTCTTTCGTCTTGGCCAACGGCTCCACCGTGGCCAACACGAGTCCGACGCTCTCGCCGATCTGGACTCGCTCCGAGTGAAGTTCCATCTGGCCGGCTTCGATCTTCGAAAGGTCGAGTATGTCGTTGATGAGCTGCAGCAGGTGTTGCCCGCTCGAATGTATCTGATCAAGAAAACGATGTCCGGTGCTGGCGTCAAAGCGGCCTGTATCGTCATCTCGGAGCAGTTCCGAAAATCCGAGGATCGCATTGAGCGGGGTCCGCAGCTCGTGGCTCATGTTGGCCAGGAAAACGGTCTTATGCCGGTTGGCCTCCATCAACTGGCTGTTGGCGTTGTGAAGATCTTCGAACAGCCGCGCGATGCGAATCGCGGAGGCCAGCGGGGCTGCGATCAATTGAGCGCGAACAAGGTCGCCCTGGCCGAACGGCAAACCCCTGGTGTGACGGGCCCCTGTGAGGGTCCCAACCACCACCCCACCGCTGACCATGGGAATGGTGATCACGGGGCCAAGATCGTCCTTGACGGCCCAGTCGTTGATGACGCTCGCCCACTTAGGATCGCGCAGGTCTCCCATCAAGGGTTGGCCGGTGCGCAGGACTTCCGCTGCCGGCGTGTGCTCGGGAAGAAGTGCGCGCTGCGGACTGTCGATGCGCTCTTGGTTGCCGTCGTGGAGCATGAATACCAGGCCGCTGTCCAGTGAGGCCGCGACCTCAGGGGCTTCCAGGGCGTCCGCCGTTTGCCGGAGACCCAGAGTCAGAAGATCGTTGAGGTCCGTTCGGTCGCCGACCCCGATCATCGTTTGGGCCAGTTCGAGCCGCTCCCGGCTGGCATGCTCCCAGGCCGACAGGGATTTGGCGAGCTGCCCGATCTCATCGGACCGTTTGATAGATGGAATCGTGACCGTCTCGCCCGCAGCCAGGGCGTTGGCCGCCGATACGAGCTGCCGCATAGGGTGCAAGGTTGAACGGAAGAGGATGCCGGCAAGGATGGTGAGCAGTCCCAGGATGGCAACCGCACCGACCAGGGAAAAGGCCATGCTGCCGGCGGCCAGGCTCGCGGCCAATGCGAGGTCCTGCTTGACCGTTCCGTCCAGGGAGGCGCTCAGGTCCAACTCGGTTGCCCGAAAGGCGTCGAAAAGTTGCTTCCCCTGCTGGTCGGTCGCGGGAGTGGGGTTTGGACCCCTTGATCCGATCGTGGCCACCCGTCCATTTGCGAATGCCTGCCAATCGCCGGCGGCAGCTTCCAGGGCTTTCAACTTGGCTCGAGTTGATGCGTCTGGGGAAGCCGAGTCGAAAAATTGTTGAGCGGTCCGTGCTTGGGAAATGCCCAACTGGTAGGGCTCCAGGTACTGGCTCTGGCCAGTGAGCTCGAATCCGCGTTCGCCGGTCTCCTGGTTGAGCAGACCGATCGCAAACTGCTTCTCATTGGTCTGTAGAAGTTGGGCCGCCTGGGCGTTCGCCTGAGCCTCGTTGCCGCGACTCTGAATGAAGCCGCCGCCGACGGTCAGGATCAATACAGCGCCGAACAGTACTGCCACGAAAACCGTGGCCTGCTTCTGCAGGCTCATCCGTCAGGCCTTTCTTTGACTGCTTGATACCTTGTCGCGATTCGCGGACGCGGGAGGTAGCTGGCGCCGGGCACGCTGAAAACAGTGCAGAGAGTGCCCATGCAACAGGTCTACAGGAGACTCGGTGCGGAGTCGCCCGTACCTTGTATGGCGGCCGGCCCCTGTAATTGGACGGCCCACGGCGCTCATTCGGTGGTCGGCAGCGGTCTTAACAGCCAGGGTTCACATTGTGGTTCGCCGAGCCTAGGTTGGCGTCATGCGCAACTTGTTCCGACAGCCGCTGACCTGGATGGTGATCGCCGAGTGCTTCGTCGTGGCGCTGTTGATCGTGGTGGTTTGGAACGTCGTCGCGGCCGCCTCCACCCAGCACGCCGGAGCGGCGCCGGCCCAGAGCGTCGACGCTCCCACCGCGGCGCCGACCCCAACGCTGCCTGATCTGACCGAGGCGGCGGGACCTGCGGTGCCTCCTCAGCTGCCAGGGCTGAACCTCGACGCCGGCTTCTGGCGCCTCCGCCTCACCCAGCTGAACCGCGACCAGGTCTTTTTCGAGCAGCTCGAATGGGGGATCGTGCACAACGCCATGGACGCTGCCCAGGGTTACCTGGACACGGTGGTCCTGCCGTCGATCACACGCGCCGAACGAGCGTGAGTTGCGGACTTAGGCCCCTCACCCTGCATCCCTGCGCGCAAGCGGCGAGCAGGATGGGACTTACTGATTGCTCCCCGAAGGGGGGAGGGGGGGCCTCCGTGGTTAGCCTTTCTCCGACTGCATCGTGACGTTGCCGTTCAGCGTGGCGCCATCCTCGACCGTGAGGCGGGCGACCTTGACATCGCCGTTCAGGCGGCCTGAACCGCCGAGTGTGAGCCGCTTCTTGGCGGTCACGTTGCCTGTGACCTGGCCCCGAACGCTGACGTTCGAACCCTCGATTGAGGCCTGGATCGCCGCGCCCGAGTCGATGGTCACGTCACCGCTCGCCTTGAGCTCTCCTTCGACGTTGCCCTGGACCTTGAGGTCGCCCTGGATGTCCAGGCGTCCGTTCAGGCTGTCGCGAGGGCCGAGGTTGACTACGTTCTTCTCGCCGTTCTGAGCGCCGCCGGGTGGGTGGGTCGCAGACTTTTCAGCTTGGGCCATGTGGGAATCCTCCACTGCATTGATGGTGTCCATACTTTGTGGTCAACTCTGAGCGCCGAGCGGACTTGCGCTTTGCAATCACGCGGAGCCCTCGATTGGAGCGAGCTTGCATCGTAACAGGGTGCCGCCAGACGTAGAAGCAGGTTAAGGATCGGGGTCGCAAGCCCCAAAATCCAGGTTTTTGGAGCTCTCGACCACCTTGATGGACCCGGATATTTCGGACGAGATGATCGACCACCTGGTCGATTTCTTCGATCGGATCGCCCCCTCGTACGACAGTTGGGCCGGAGGCCAGCACGAGCGGGTCGCTGCCAGGCTGGTCGATGTCGCGGCGCCGCAGAAGGGCGAGCACGTCCTGGACGTCGGCACGGGGACCGGCCTGGTCGCCCACCTGGTGGCGCCCAGGGTCACCCCGGGCAGCGTGATCGGCATCGACCTTTCCGACAACATGCTGGCGATCGCGCGCTCGAAGAGGAGCAAGAACGTCCAGTTCCTCGGGATGGCGGCCGAGCGGTTGGTCTTCAAGCCGGAGACGTTCGACCTCGTTACCATGGGCGAAGCCCTTGCGTACCTGGGCGACCCCACCGACGCGCTGGCTGAGGCGCAACGGGTGCTCCGTACGGGTGGTCGCCTCGCGGTTTCCAATCAGCGCCGAAGCCTCAGCACGCGCGCGCAGGACCTCTTCTTCCAGGGCCTGGCGCCGCTCGCGCGCCGCCACTACTTGAGCCTTCCCCGCTACAGCTCAGAGCGCGCGCGCTTCGGTGAGCCCAATGTGCTGCCACAGCTGCTCGACGGGGCAGGCTTCGAGGTGACTCGCGTGACCGAGATGGTTACCGGCGGCCGGACGCGCGACGCCAAGGAATGGACGGACCTCATGGCGGGCGCGGGTCCGCTGCCGAACACCTTGATCCGAGCGCTCGGCCCCCGGTACCGGGACGAGCTGGAGGCTGAGATCGAGTCCGCGATGGAAAGCCTGGGCGACCCCGACGACGCTTTCCGGTATCACCACTCCTACCTGATCGCGGTGGGTCGCAAGCGTTGATCGATGGTCGCGATCATCACCAGCGCCGCGAGCGCGCACATGGCGGCGGCGATGGTGAAGATCTCCCGGTACTCCTGGAGAAACGCCGCGGCTACCAGTCTCGCCAGGTGGTCAACACGCGCCCTCAGGTTGGGATCGGTCAGCACCGGCGTACCCAGGATCTGGTGAAAGCGATACAGGCCGAAGGCGGTCAGCACGGAGAGCCCGACCAGCATTCCCATCGTTCGCGCCAGCACGACCAGGCTGCTCGCAAGGCCGTGGCTTTGGTCACGGGTCAGCGCGAGGACGGCGGCAGTCAGCGGGGCGATGACGACCCCGAGCCCAAGTCCGCAGGCAGCGAGGGCAACGTCCGCCTGCCGGACGAAACCGACGTGCAGGGCGAGTTCGTTCGCCGGCCAGGTCGACATCTGAAGAAACCCCGCGCCTGAGAGCAGAATCCCGCCGACCGCGACCAGCCGCCCTCCAAAGCGGCCCGCGAGCCATCCGCCGAGCACAGCGCCGACCGGGATCCCGACCAGGAAATGCGATAGCAGCAATCCCGAGCCCAGCTGGTCGAGGTTGAACACGAGGCGCCCCAGCACAGGGACGTCGACCAGCGCGACCATGAGTGCCGCTCCGATCAAGACGTTGGCGACGCCGGCGCCGATGAAGCCCCGGCTCCGCAGCAGCTCGCGCGGCACCAGGGGCTCCAGCCGGTGGACCTGCCGCCAGCCGTAGAGCGCCAGTACGACCAGGCTTGCGAAACCGGCCGGCAGCAGCAGCGAGCTGGTGGCGCGATGGTCCGGATCATCCGGATAGAGGGCGACGACCAGGAGTCCAAGCCCCAGTCCCAGGAGCGACGCGCTGACCCAGTCGATCGACGAGTACGCTCGCCTTGATGGTTGCGTCGCGCGCCGAGTCGCGACGACCAGGCCAGCTGCGCAGATGGCTGCGAGCGGAAGGTTGAGCCAGAAGACAAAGCGCCAGCCGCCCGCCGAAGCTGCGAGCGCCGCGAGGCTCGCTCCGTAGAGAGGGCCGAACACGCTGCCCGCCTCCTGCAGGGCGGCCACCGAGCCAAGCGCCAGGGTGCGGGCCTCTCCCTGGTACAGGTCCGCCGCCAGCGCGAGCGAAAGCGGGACCAGCCCGCCGCCTCCGAGCCCCTGCAGCACCCGGCCCGCGACCAGCCAGGGCAGGCCGGCGAAGCTCCACAAACCCGAGGTGGCGGTGATCACCGATCCGGCCGCAAAAACGAGCATGCAGGCGGCGTAGACGGGTGCGCGCCCGCGTGCGTCGGAGTAAGCGCCGAGCAGAGGCATCGCCACCACATAGCCGCCGAGGAAGCCGGTCACGATCGGCGTCGCCTGCTCGAAACGGTCGATGGTCAGCCCGACGTCGGCGATCATCGAGGGCAGCAGCGTGACCACCACATAGGCGTCGAGCGCCGCGATGAAGAGGCCGGCGCCCGCCAATCCCAGCAGCACCGGTCTGGACACGCGCAGCACTAACTTATTGCGGCATCAGGGAGATGGCGGTGAGATGTTGACCGCTGCGTTGAAGCCGGAGATGTCCACCTCGACCGCGGCCTCCTTGCCTCCATCGCCGAACGCGCCATCGAGCTGCGCCTTGCGAATCAGGTGGTCGGAGGCGCCGACCCAGACCACAGCCTTCACGTCGACGCTCGAGCTCAGCTGCGCGAACATGCTGCGCAGCTGGTCGGCGCTATAGGTCGCGTTGATCTTCTGCACGTCGACTCCATCGACCTTGTCTGCGCCGGCATCGGAGAGGTTGCGGCCCGCGGGAATGATCGCGGGCAGGCCGGTCGTGGGGTCGAAGAGCTTGGCCAGGTCGGGTATCGCCGCCGCCTGGCTGCCCTGCATCTCCTGATACGTCGAGAACGGTAGGTGGAGATATACGTGACCGCCCGCGATCACGACCTCAAGGCTGATCGCAAGGTCTTGCTGCTTCACGGTGTAAGTCGTGTCACTGTCGCCTGGGAGCCGCACCGCCGTCTTCGCGCTGACCAGCGTGAAGCCCTGGAACGAGATGGTCCCCTTGGTGAACTTGAGATCCGCGCTCACGGTGTTCAACTTGGCCATCGCCGCGGCTGCGGCGCGCAGCGTTTGCCCCGCATCGACCGGTGGCTGGCTTCCTCCGCATGAGGCGCCCAGCGTCAATGCCAACACGGCGATGAGTCCCGCTCTGACCAGCACGCCACGAACAGTACCGCGGACGTCAGTCCTTGTTCTCGTCGCGTGCGCGCACGATGAGGCGGATCGGGCGGTCGTAGAAGAGGTAGTCCCAGGCCCAGTTCACGAGCACCAGGATGCGACTGCGGAAGCTGATCACGTTGACGAGGTGGACGGCGAGCCACATCAACCAGCCGAGGAATCCGGAGAGGTGCACCGAACCCAGCTCCGCCACAGCTGAGTTGCGCCCGATCGTCGCCATGATTCCGGGGTCCTTGTAGCGGAAGGCTCGTGCTCCGCCGTTGCCGACCAGCTCGGAGATGGTCGCGGCCACGTGCTTGCCTTCCTGCATGGCGACCGGGATGAGCATCGGCAGCTGCGCGCCGCGGTCGATCGCCCCGGCGAGATCTCCGATGACGAACACCACGGGGTGGCCGGGCAGCTGAAGGGTCGATTCGACTGTTACCCGTTTCTGGCGGCCAAGCGGCACGCCGAGAGCCTGCCCCAGGTCCGAGGCGCGCACGCCGGCAGTCCACACGATGGTGCCGGCAGCGATCTCCTTGCCGCCCGCGAGCCGGATCGAGTCGCCGGTCGCCGACTCCACCTTCGCGTCCAGCAGCACCTCAACGTGCTTCTTTTCGAGCGACCTGCGGGCGGCCTGGCGTAGGGCCGGCACGAACGTGCCCAGCGGTGAACCGGCTGCTTCGAGCAGCAGCACGCGCACCTCGCGGAGGTCGAGGTCGCGGTAGTCCTTGCGCAGCACCAGCCGGATCAGCTCCGAGAGCGCGCCCGAGAGCTCGACTCCGGTCGGCCCCGCTCCCACCACCGCAAAGGTCAGCAACGTGCGCCGCTTCTCCGGATCCGTCACCCAGCGTGAAGCCTCGAACTGGGAGAGGACACGGTTGCGTAGGGCCAGGCCCTCGCCGAGGTCCTTGAGGCCGAACGCGTGCCGGGCCAGCGACGCATTTCCGAAGTAATCGCTCTGGCTGCCGGTGGCGAGCACGAGATAGTCGTAGGGGATCGCCCCGCGGTCGGTCATCAGGCTGCGCCGCTCGAGGTCCGCGCCGGTCACCTCCGCCTGCCTGAACTCCACGTTGGCCAGCGGCCGGATCAGTGCGCGGACGGGGCGAGCGATCTCACCCGGATCCAGGAGGGCTGAAGCGACCTGGTAGAGCAGCGGCGTGAACAGGTGATAGTTGTTGCGGTCGAGGAGGAGGACGTCGACCGGGACGTTCCGCAAAGCGCGCGCGCAGGTGAGGCCGCCGAAACCGGCGCCGGCGATGATGACCCGCGGCCGCGTGCGCGCAAGCGCGAGTTGGTCGGGACCGACTGAATTCACTTTTCGGGTGGCTTGCGGAACCGCCCTCCTCCGCTGTGCCGCCGGTTCGCCATCTTCTCGAGTGCGGCTCCGCCGCCCGCGGCCTCAAGGAGCGACTTGGGGAGCTTCTGCTTCTTCTTGATCACCGGTTCGAACAGGTCGCCGTGCTTGGCGACGCGGGCGAGGACCTGGTCCGAGTCGAACACGAGCCGGTTCGGGTCTTTTGCCTTCAGGCACTTCTCGACCTCCTCCCAGGAGACCGGTGTGGACACGGTCGGCCGCGCGCGGGCGCGCAGGGAGTAGACGTTGACAGTCGTCTTGTACTGGTCGTTCTGGCTCCAGTCGATGAGGACCCGGCCAGTGCGCAGCTCCTTAAGCTGCTTGTGCACCGCGAGGTCCGGGTGCCGCTCCTCGAAAAGCTGGGCAAGACCTTTGGACACCACCTTGGTCTCGACGTACGTGACCTTGGTGTTGAGCGGGACATAGAGCTGCAGCCCTTTCGACCCAGATGTCTTGGCGCAGCATTCGAGGCCGTGCTCGGCAAACAGGTCGCGCAGCATCAGGCCGATCTTGCAGCACTCGACGATGGTCGCAGGCGGCCCGGGGTCGAGGTCCAAGACCATCGTGCGCGGCTCAGGCAGGTTCTGCGCCAGCGACAGGGACGTGTGGAACTCGAGCGTGGCAAGGTTGCCGAGCCACACCAGCGTGGGCACGTCCTGGCAGAGGCAGTAGTACATGTCACGGTTGTTGCCGGCGCTCCATACCGTCGCGGTCTCGACCCACGGCGGCCGGTGCTTCGGGCAGTTCTTCTCGTAGAAGAATTCCCCGTCGACACCATTCGGATAGCGCTTCAGCGTCAACGGATGATCGAGCGTGTGAGGCAGGATGACGGCCGCCATCCGCGTGTAGTAGTCGATCACCTGGGCCTTCGTGAACCCGACCTCCGGGTAGAGAACCTTCTCGAGGTTGGTGAGCTTGAGCGTGCGGCCCTCGATCTCCACTTCGACCGCGGTTTCCTTAGCCACCTTCGCGCACGACCTCGCGTGCCGGTTTGTCCGTTCGCAGTCCCTTGAAAGCGGGCGCGCGCAGCTGGCCTGAGCGCGTCCACTCGACGAACTCGACCTCCGCGACGAGCTTCGGCTTGACGAAATGGGCGGCCTTCGGTGGCGGCGCGCCGGCGTCGAATGGGCTCTTGGTCTGGGCGAGCGGCTTCATTGAGCTCTGCAATTTCTCGAGCATCGCGTCGGTGAATCCAGTCCCGACCTTGCCCGCATAGACGAGCTTGCCCTTGTCGTAGTAGCCGACCAGAAGCGCGCCTGGATACCCCGTTCGCTTGCCTTCGCCCTCGAGCCAGCCGCCGATCACGAACTCCTGGCGGTAGCGGTTCTTGACCTTGACCCATGCGCCGCTGCGACGTCCAGGCTCGTAGGGCGAGTCGAGCTTCTTGCTCATGATGCCCTCGAGCCCAGCCTTGCGGCTCGCCTCGAGCATGGCCGGCCCGCCTCCCTTTTCGGAAGGCGGGGTCTGCCACGACGCGCCGTTGAGCTTCAACGCCTCGAGCTGCTTGCGCCGTGTCACGTACGTCTCTTTCAGCAGCGAGTGGCCGTCCTGCCACATGAGGTCGAACAGCATGTAGGTGACCGGGACGTCTTTCATCTTGCGGCGGATCTCCGTCTCCGAGGTGAGGCCCATCCGCTGCTGGATTTCCTCGAAGCTGGGACGGCCCTTGTCGTCAAGGGCCACGATCTCACCGTCGAGCACGACCTCTTTCGACCCAAGCGCCCTGCCCATCCCGTGGACCTCCGGGTATCGGGCCGTGACGTTTTCACCGCTTCGGCTCACCAGGCGAACGGTACCGCCATCGACGTAGGCCTCCGCGCGGATGCCATCCCATTTGAACTCGAAGCCCCACGCGTCGTCGGGTGACGGCGGCTTGGTCACGAGCTTGGCCATCATCGGCTCGATGCGCTCCGGCATCGGCTTGCGCTCAGGGTCCTGAGGCGGATCCATGCGGTGGATCATCCAGTTCTCGCCGTTGGTCCGGAAGAGCACGTAGCGACCCTGGAGCCGCTTTCCGTGGAGGACGACCATGACCTCGCGGTCGGAAAACTTCTCGGTCTCGTACGTGCCGTGGTCCCAGATCGAGACGTGCCCAGCCCCGTAGTTGCCGGCGGGGATGTCGCCCGCGAAGTCGATGTAGCCGAGCGGGTGATCTTCGACGTGGACGGCGAGGTGATTCTTCTTGGGGTCGGCCGGCACCCCTTTGGGAACCGCCCACGAAACGAGCACACCATCCCGCTCGAGCCGAAAATCCCAGTGCAGCCGTCGCGCGTGGTGCTCCTGCACCACAAACCGCGGCGCCCTGGTCTCCTTGCGGGGGACCCTGGCGCCGGGTTCTGGCGTTTGTTTGAAGTCTCTTTTGGCCTCGTACTCAGCGAGCTTCTTGGCCATGTCAAATAAAGACTAAGTCCTAATCTCCCTCCCCCCGCGAGGGGGGCAATCAGCAAATCCAATCCTCATCGCCGCGCTGCGCGCAGGGCTAGGGGTGAGGGCGGTCGATTGCAACGTTAGGCCACCGGCTTGTGGAGCCGAACCTCCAGGCCGATGCCCTCCGTGGTGATCGCGCAGGTCTGGAACGGACTTTCCGCGGCGAGGCGTGCGAACTTCGCCGGCGAGTAAGCGCGGCGCTTGAGCATCTCGAGCGTCCCCTTGGTCGTGAAGGAGCTCACCCGGCCCAGCTGCATGCCCTTGACCTCCTTCTCGATGTCCGCATGGGATGCGTCGCTGCTCATGTCCTGGATCACGGCCGTCCCGCCGGCGCGGAGGACCCGGTGCATCTCGGAGAGGGCGCTCCCTGGGTGCACGAAGTTCTTGAAAGCGGCCTGGCAGACGATAAGGTCGAAAGACTCCGCCGCGAACGGCATGACCGCAGCGTCGCCCTGGCGGAAGTCGGCGCTGACCCCGGCGTCCCTGGCGTTCTGGCTGGCGATCTTCACGAAGGTGTGGCTGATGTCCAGCCCGGTCACTTGAACGCGTCCAAGCCGCGCCACCTCGATCGCCAGGTACCCGGGGCCGAACGCCACCTCGAGTACCTTCGAGCCCTCCGGGAGGGTGCCGGTGAGCCGCTCGGCCTCCTTTCGGTACGCCCCGATCTGGCTTCCTGTGCCGCGGATCCGGGCGTACCAGCGCGCCACCACTCCTTCCATCTCCGGGCCCTTGAACCGCCACCGCGCAATTGCTGTCGCCTGCATTTCTGCTCCTTTTCGCAATGACCCCCTAACGTCGTTAGGGGCTGAAGCGGTCATCTTATCCCTAACGGTGTTAGGATTGCAAGTGTGAGAGAAAAAGAGGTTGCGCCGGCCGGTCTGAGCCGGGCCAGGCTCGTCTCCGAAGCCCTGGGACTCGTGCAGGAAGAAGGTGTGGAGGCGCTTTCTATGCGCGGGCTGGCCGTCCGCCTGAACGTCAAGGCGGCATCCCTCTATTGGCACGTTCGTGATCGCCGGGAGCTGCTCGAGCTGCTGGCCGAGTCGATCCTGGATGGTGTCCCGGCCGCGCGTGGCACTGGCTGGAGGGCCTCCGTGCTGATGACCGCAGCGGCACTGCAGACCACGATCACTTCTCAGCGAGACGCCGGACGGATAGTCCTCGAGGTTCCCGAAGCGATCAAGAGAAATGACACCTTCGGACGAATGAAAAACCAGCTGGAGAGCGCCGGCCTTCAGCCTGGTGAGGCCGAGGATGTTGCACTCATGGTCATGGTGCACGTGATCAGCCGGCCGCAAGATGAACACGAGCCGGCGAAGCTGGAGATCGGGGCCACGGCATCGATCGCGGTCGACTACGGCTCGCGCGGCGTCGTCCTGCGACATGGATCGGACATGGAGACATTGATCAGGGTGCCTCACGATCCCGCGGCAGCCTCCCCGGCAGTGGTTCGTGGCGAGACGGTGAAGGTGCGACGACTCCGCGGCGTCGGGCACGGCGAGATCGAGTTGAATCCGCGCCATCCGTGGCGGTTCCAGATCCAAGGGCCGACGTGGAACACCCTGATCGATGCCGGCGGGCTCGACGTACGAGAGATCAAGCTCGACAGCGGCGCCGCAAAGGTGGAATGCTTTTTGCCCAGGCCTCGTGGCGTGGTGCCGGTCATCGTGTCCGGCGGTGTCGTTGGAGTGACTCTGCACCGGCCGCCGGGGGTCGCGGTCATGGCAGACATCAGCGCCGGCGCGGTCAGGATCAAGCTCGACGACTTCTCCGCAGCGGTCACCTCGGACCTTCAGTGGGAGAGTCCGGGAGCATCGGCGTGCACCAACCGGTACGAGCTGCGCATCAGCGGCGGCGCGGTGCAGGTCAGTCTCGACGAGGCAGCGACAGCGATGACCGTGCTCGACCTCGAACCCGGGCGGCAGCCGTCTGGAGAAGCGGCTTCGGCGCTGGAGATTCTTTTGGACGGTGTCGAAAGCCGGGTGCGCTCGCGAGGATAGCTGCGGTTAGAAGAAGCTGAACTTACTCAACCTGCGGTTCAGAACCGCGGCGGGTAGCACGGCCAGCAGGATCGTCATTGCAGCGAGCGCGCCCGCTCCCGCCAAAGGTGCGCGGAACCGGAACCCTGCGAACGCCGACATGCCGAGTCCACTACCGATGATAGGCAGGGCGACGACGCGCCAGGCCTCTTTTGATCCTCTGCGGCAGGTCGTCCTATCGCGCGACGCGCCACCTGCGCTGTCATTAACAACCAGGGTTCCCCCGAAAGGCGCTTCGTCCTAGCCTGCGAGCAAAACCACAGGAAGCTCGCATGTTGTTTCTCGCCGCGGAACCTGACATCACGCCGATCACAAACCTGATCACGACCTGGATTCACATCGGCCAGGCGTTGGTCGGTTCGGTCGGCGCGCTTGCGTTCATCTTCGCGTTGGCGTGTATGTCATAAACACTGCTGCAAGTCCTCGGCCTCAGACCGTTTTTGACGCAGGTCCACCACCCATCTGGTGACGTTCGACTACTGTCCTGGATTCGTTCTTAGCGATGTCGAATGTGTTTGACGTAACACCCGCCGGTAGTAAGTCGCAAGTAGGCGCAGCGGCGCACTGGCCCCGCCTGTCCCACAAAGAGCGTGGTCATGGATGGTTACGAGCACGACGGCGCTCGAACACTTGCCAGCGAGCTCGAAGTCCTCGGCCCGCAGGCGACCAGCAAGACAACGAGCCCGTGCCGATTGCGAAAGCGAGGCAGCGCATGTCAGCAGGAACCTGCTCTCAATAGGGCGTGCGGTGCTGGACGCTCCAAGGTCCAAGGTATGCGCTCGTGGAGCAATGCGCTCCACCGGGACCACAGACCATGCTGTCGGAGAGAGTCACGAGCAGAGTGCCGCTCGCGGTCGCTCCAGGAGTCGGAGGCTGCAGGATCGTCACGCCGATGATGGTCACCGGTGGCACCGACCCATTGACCGGGACGCCGAAACCGGAACCCGCCGGAGGCTGGTCGCCGGCAACGACCCGGTAGGTGACGGCCCAGCCGCCGCTCGATCCGCCGGCGTACATCAGCGACCCGGTGCAGTCAGGGTGGTCGCCAACTTGCGTGCACTGGAAGCTCAGCGTTCCGTTGTAACCGGACGGGGTGCATCCGCCGCCTGGCGCGGGCCAGGGGGACGGGCAGTAGAAGTAGATGTGCTGAAGGACGGAGAAGGTCGCTGCCACCGATGCGTCGGCGCCCAGGGCGTCGGTCACGTCGATCGTGAAGTTGTACGTGCCGGGCGAGGTGAACTTGCCCGCCAGCGCGGTCCCGCCGAGGCTCGTCCCTCGCGGCAACGCGCCTGACTTTAGGGAGTATTTGTATGGCGCCTGGCCGCCGCTCTGGGTGGCGAAGCCGCCGCACACGGTGTCGCAGCCGCTCTCGACGTAAATCGCGCCCGACTTGAGTGCGGTGAGCTTGAGCGCAGGCACTACGTCGATCGAGTCCTGGGCGCTGGTTGCCTGTCCCCCCGAGTCGACCACCTCGAAGGTGAAGCTGAAATCACCCGCGGGCGTGGGTGAGCCGGTGAGCACGCCGTCCCTCGACAGCGTCAGACCGGCTGGAAGGGCTCCTTCGGTGATCTGGAACGTGTAAGGCTGCACGCCGCCGGTGGCGTCGAAGGTGGCGCCCGAGTAGGCGAGGCCGACCTCGCCCGCCTTGAGCGGCATGCTGGCGATGACCAGGGGTTCGTGGCTGGCCGATGGCAAGGGCGACGGTGATCCGGCGGTCTTAGGCCCGCAGGCGGCAAGAACGACCAGCAAAGCAATAGCCACGGCAAGCCGCACCCGCTTCATGCAACGACGGTGCCACCGGCTGATCAGCGCGCGAAGGGCCGTTTGGCCCGCGTTGCGGGTGACTTCAGGACCGGCAGACTTGGACGAGCCTGAGTGGCAGGGGTTATCTGGCGACGCCAAATCCCCGTGGCGTCTCGTTGGCCCGCCAGAGCTACACACGGGCGAGCTGACGACCCGCTCTTAACAGGCTGAGTTCTCGCGCGCGGCTTTCGCGCGTAGCTTCCGTCGAAAAGCCAGGAGGCACAAATGGTTTTTCTCGTCGCGGAACCTGATATCACCCCGATCACCAACCTGATCACCACTTGGATTCACATTGGCCAAGCACTTGTCGGTTCGGTCGGCGCTTTGGCTTTTATTTTTGCGTTCATCTGGAAGATCACCGCGGTCGAGTCGAAGTCGGCGCTCGCCGCCAAGCAGTGGATCCAGCGCATCGTGGTCGGCACGATCGGGGTTGAGGTGGCGAGCTCGCTGGTGACCATCCTGACGAATTCGGTGCCGACTTCAACCCACTGATCGATGGATCAGCTTCTCAATTCAGTCAGGCAACTCTATGGCGAGCTGGAAAGGATAGACGGCTACCTCTACACCCTCGTCCATCCGAACCTGGTCGTCGCCGCCCTGCTCGACGACAGCGTGGGGCTTCTGCTGCGAGTCTGGTCGAACTTCATTCTTCAGACGACCGATTTCGAAACCAAGGGCGGCGCCTTCGTTCACATGGCCACCATCCAGCGCTTCGAGCCGAAGGTCCAGATCGCGGCCAACCTTGCGCTTGCACTCCTCACCCTGTTGGCCGCCTATCGGATCATGTGGGGCCAGGGCCTTCGAAGCCAGTACACAGCCCGCATCCTGCTGCCCCGTCTGATGATGGGCGTGGTTCTCATCAACTTCTCCCAGTCGCTTTTCCAGATGGCAGTGGATGCGACCAACACCGTCAGTGCCACTGCGCAGAGCTTTGTCACATTGGACGACCTCTCGACGTGGTCGGCGAACTTTCGCCACGATCCGAACGCCGGCGTCCTTGAGATCATCACCACGGCGGCGCTTGCCGCCGCATACGACGTACTGGCGGTCGTCTATCTCATCCGGTATGCCGTCCTGATTGTGCTGGCCATCACAGCTCCGCTCGCCGGCTTGTTTTTCATGCTTCCAGAAACCAATCACATCTCAAAGATGTGGGCCTCGCAGTTCTCGACCAATCTCCTGATGCAGCCGATTCAGCTCTTCATCCTTTCAATTGGATTTGCGCTCGAAAAGGACGGCGTGACTCCAGTCCACCATCTTTTCGCGCTTGCGTCCCTCCTGATCGTGTTCAAGGTGCCGGGCGCCCTGGGCGGCTCAGAGAAGATGGCCCACAAGCTTCAGTCGACGGTCCAAGAGGCTTTCAAACACATAGAGCACGCCGTGGCGAAGGCCTGATCCCGGATTGTTCGATTGATCGGTTTGGTGCGGATCGTGGCGATCGCCGGCGGCGCCCTTGTGGTTTGGCTGCTTGTCGCCGGACAGGTCCCGAGCCACATTCGCCTGCCCGTCGAAGGAGTGGTGGTCGGTGCGAAGGTCAGCCAACCGTTCGGCTGCACGACGCTGGCGCTGGAGCCGTTCGATCCATTTTGTCCAGGCCGTCACATACACACGGGCATTGACCTTGCGGCTCCAACTGGAACGGATGTCCTCTCGGCGACGGCCGGAACTGCACACGTCGGCACGGATTCAAACGGGGCTGGTAACTACGTCATGATCGCGGTAGACGCCCACACGCGCGTCTTCTACTGTCATCTCTCTGAGTTCCGGGTGCGATCCGGAGACGCCGTCAATCCAGGCCAGGTGATCGGGCTGGTTGGCGCAACGGGCCTGGCCACCGGACCGCACGTGCATTTCGAGGTGCAGGTCGACCGGACCTCCGTCGACCCTGTCGCATGGCTCGCCTCTTAACAGGCTGGGTAGCCACGGGCGCGTTTTGAAACTACGCTCGCCTCAAATTCACGGAGGTGGTTCGATGGTCAACAAGGTGATCCTGATTGGGAATCTCACGGCGGATCCGGAGGTCAAGGCAACGCCCAAGGGGACGTACGTCGCCAACCTGCGGCTGGCGACCAACACGTACTCGGGGAAGGACGAGGCCGGCAATGCCAAGGAGCAGACGGAGTTTCACAGTCTGGTTGCGTTCGGAAAGCTGGCCGAGTTCGCGGGCCAGTACCTGCACAAGGGCCGGGCGGTCTACGCGGAGGGCAGGCTGCACACGAGCTCGTGGGAAGACACCGCGGGCCAGAAGCGCAGGCGCACCGAGGTGCTGCTGGACGATCTCAAGTTCATCGGCGCAAGGCCGCAGGAGTCGGCAGCCTAGTCAGCTGGTGGGGCGGCGTCCGGCCGCCCCATCCTCTTGCCATCCCAGTAATCTTGTAATTCGTGGCCGAAGACATTCCGGGATGGTTCGCGAACAAAGTGCCGGCCGGCTGGTTCGCCCGGCCGCCGGACGTGACGAGCGACGGCGACGAGATCTTCGTCGTCGGCACGTTGCCCGACGTCGAGCTCGCGGCCGGTACCACGGAGGAGGGTCGCGCGGCGGCTCGCTCCGCCCGCATCGATCGGTTCCGCGAGGAAACCAGGGACGATCGGGTGAGAATCGCCCGCGAGGCCGAACGGCAGTTCAGGCAGAAGGTTGCCTGGGGAGCGAGGTGCGGAGACCAGACCAAGGTGTTCACCGCCCTGAGCGTCCCGGTCATGACGCGGCTGCGGATGTCGGAACGCGCCATCCTGGACACCCTGGTCGCGGGTGGCGTTGCCAGGAGCAGGAGCGACGCGCTGGCCTGGTGCGTCCGGCTGGTCGGCATGCACCAGGCGGAGTGGATCAAGGGTCTCCGAGACGCCATCGTCAAGGTTGATGAGGCCCGCGGCAAGGGACCCCTGAACTAGCGTTCCGAAACTAGCAAGACTGAACCCGCGGGCCTCGTTGCTACCCTGTGGGCACTTTGATCGCCGATGGCCGTCGACCGCACGTCGTGGTCATGGGTGCGGGTCCGGCCGGGTTGACCGCCGCCTACGAGCTGTTCAAGCACGACATTCCGGTCACCATCCTGGAAAAGGACCCCAAGCAGGTTGGCGGCCTGGCCCGCACCGTCGAGCACAGGGGATACCGATTCGACATCGGGGGCCACCGCTTCTTCTCCAAGAACCAGGAGATCGAGGACCTGTGGACCGAAATCCTCGGCGAGGAGATGCTGACCAGGGGGCGACTTTCCCGCATCTATTACCGAGGTCGCTTCTTCGCGTATCCGATCAAAGCCGCCAACGCGCTCTGGAACCTGGGACCGCTGGAGGCGGTGCGCTGCGTTGCCAGCTATGCCAGGGCGCGGCTGCAGCCTGTGAAGAATCCGAAGAGCCTCGAGGACTGGGTTCGCAACCAGTTCGGATGGCGTCTCTTCAGCATCTTCTTCAAGACGTACACAGAAAAGGTTTGGGGCATCAGCACCAAGGAGCTGTCCGCCGACTGGGCCGCCCAGCGAATCAAGAGCCTCGACCTCTGGCTCGTGCTTCGCAGCGCGCTGGTCCCGGGCCGGGCGGCCAGAAACCGCGGCGAGATCGTCACGACGCTGATCGATAAGTTCCGATATCCGCGATTCGGGCCGGGACAGATGTGGGAACGCGTGGCGGACGTCGCCGGCGAAAAGGGTTCGCCCGTCCTTTTCGGCCGCTCGATCGATTCCATCAAGCACGAAGGCGGACTCGTCCGCTCGGTTGTGACGTGCACCGCCGCCGGAAACCTCGAGGAGCATGGCGGCACGGATTTCGTCTCCAGCATTCCAATCCGCGAGCTGATCGGACGTCTGGACCCGCCGGCGCCGGAACCGGTTCGGCGCGCGGCCGAGCATCTGTCCTATCGCGACTTCATCAGCGTGGCGCTAATGATCGATCGAGCCGACGTCTTTCCTGACAACTGGATCTACATTCACGACCCGAGCGTTCGTGTCGGCCGCATCCAGAACTTCAAGAACTGGAGCCCTGACATGGTGCCGGACCAGAGCAAGACGTGCCTTGGACTCGAGTACTTCTGTTTCGAGGGCGACGGCTTGTGGACATCGGACGACGCCACGCTCATCGAGCTTGCGACCAAGGAGCTCGCCCACCTCGGCATGTGCTCCCCAGAGCTTGTCTTCGATGGAGTGGTCGTGCGGGAACAGAAGGCGTACCCGGTCTATGACGACGCCTATCAGTCGAAGGTGGACATCATCCGGAACTACCTGCAATCGCGGCTCCCCAACCTTCATGTCGCGGGCCGCAACGGGATGCACAAGTACAACANNACCAGGACCACTCGATGATGACCGCGCTGTTGGTGGCGCGAAACATCGCGACCAACTCTGCCTTCGATCCATGGAAGGTGAACGCGGACGCCGTCTACCACGAGGACATCCGCGCCGGCGAGCGCGACCTATCCGGGCGCCTCGTGCCGCAGAAGATCGCTGCCGGCTAGCGCCTGGGCCGGTCGGTTACGTAGATCGTCCCTTTCGGACGAGCGAAGTTGGCGCCTACGAAGCTGGCCACCGCGAGAACGGTGAAGAGAACCGCATGTTTGTAGTGCGGTCCGGACGTAGACGCGAGAAACTGCAGCACGCCCAGCGCGTACAAAACGGCGACGATCAAAAAGACAATCCCAAGAACCCCCAGGCCGATCGAAGTCGTGGTTGATTTCATCACAGGCTGAAATGTAGCAAAGCAAGGCTGATGAGCCCCGCGGCGATGCAGTAGATGCCGTAAGGATCGAGGCGGCCCGACCTGAAGTAGCGCAGAAGAAATCGGGCGCTCGCGTAGGCTGCAATGCCCGACAAGACCGCGCCCGCCGCGTACTCGCCCACCGGCACACCGCTGGAGAAGAGCTGCGGTACCTCCACGACCCCTGCCCCCAGGATCACGGGCGTCGCCAGAAGGAACGAGAACCGGGCGGCCTCCTGGTGTCGCAGCCCGGCCAGCAAGCCTCCGCCGATCGTGACCCCGGAACGTGAGATGCCTGGTAGGAAGGCCAGCGCCTGGCAGGCCCCGACCAGGGCGGCGGCGCGGAAGCTGATCCGCTCCGCTTGCGCGAACCTCTCCTCTTGCTCGGCGTGCGACGAGCCATCGGCCGCGCCTCGGCGCTCGGCGCGCCGCCTCAGCACCTCGAACCCGAGCATGAGCACACCGTTCATGACCAGTAAGCCGGCGGCCTCGTACGGGCTCGCGAACAGGGTCCTGATCCTCGTCTCGAGAAAGACGCCAAGGACGGCGGCTGGGATCGTCCCGACCAGCAGCAGCATGGCGAGTCGCTCGGTGTCGCTCTGGATCTGTCCGCGAACCGCGGCCACGAAGAACCCTCGGATGATGGCGAGCCATTCGTGCCGGTAGAGGATCAGAAGGGCGGTCGCGGTGCCGAGGTGCAGGAGCACCAGAAAGGGTAGGAACGAGGGATCGGATTGCTTGAAGCTCCAGTGCAGAAGGCTGGGGATGAGCACGGCGTGTCCGAGCGACGAAACGGGAAAAAGCTCCGTTGCGCCCTGCAGCACACCCATGAAAAGCGCCTGCCAGAGAGTCAGGGCCGGGAGCCTCGGCGAGAGATTGGCGCCGAAGATCCGTCGAGGATTCCCGGCCCTGACTCCATCACAGCGAATATATTGCTGAAGCTGTGACCCGCCTTGCCGCTTTCAGCCCCGCGGTGAAGAAGCTCGATGAGTCGGTCGCCCGCGCCCAGGCAGCGGAACGGCTCGGCTACGAGTCGGTGTGGATAACGCAGCTGCCCGATGCTCGCGACGCTGCGCTAGTGCTGGCCGCATACGCGGGGGCGACCAAGAAAATCGGCCTGGGCACCGGGGTCCTGCCCATCTACACGAGACATCCGACCGCCATGGTCCAGATGGCGGCATCGCTGGACGAGCTTTCGGGCGGCCGCTTCATCCTGGGAATCGGAATCAGCCACAAGGTCACCGTTGAATCGATGTGGGGCTTGAAGCTCGAGCACCCGGTCGAAGCGATGCGCGAGTACCTGGAAATCGTGCGCGCGAGCCTCCGCGACGGCGCCTGCGCCGTTGAGGGCAAGCATTTCTCGGCGCAGTGGACCTACTCGGCCCCCCGCCGGCCGGATCTGCCGATCATGATCTCGGCGCTCAACCCGCGGATGCTGGACCTGGCGGGCGAGCTCGCCGACGGCATCGTGCTCTACATGTGCTCCCCGGCCTACATCCGCGACCACGTGGTCCCGGCGGTGACCGCGGGCCGGCAGAAAGCCGGGAAACCGCTGGCAGGATTCGAGATCGTCGCGGCAGTGCCGCTCTCCCTCACGTCCGACCGCGCCGGCGGCCAGGCCGTCTTCCGGCAGACCGTGGAGCGCTACTCGAACCTGCCGTACTACCGAAAGATGATGGACGCCAGCGGATTCAAATCAGAGCTCGAGTCCGGTGCTGTCAGCGAAGCAATGCTCGACGAGCTCGCAGGCATCGGCGATGAGCAGCAGGTTCGCGAAGCGGTCCGCCGTTATCGAGAAGCGGGGGTCACGCTGCCTGGCATCGGCCCGTTCGGCGGCCACAAGGGCGCGGCGGGATTTGAGGCGACGTTGGCGGCGGTGGCTGGCTCTTAGCTGAGCTTCGTGACGACGTCGTCGAGCAGGCCTCGGGCGGTGTCGAACTCGCGCCTGACGGCAGCGTCCTCGACGCGGTCGAGCAGCGCGACCACGTCCTCCCACCGAGCCGCGTCGCGCTCTTGAAGGCCTGACTTGACCTGGCCGATGGTCTGAGTCGCGAACAGGAGGCCACCGCCGGGGTTGTCCAGGATCTGCCGCGCGATCTCCAGCTGAGCGCGAGCCCAGCCCACGATCGAATCGCCGGGATGTGTCTCCAGCTTTTTGGGATGTAGCACTTCCATGCGCAAGCTATTCTCGGCCAAGCGCGGAGAGCGCTTCGCCGGCCAGCCGGTACACCGTCCATTCGGAGTTGGGCTTGGCGCCCAACCGCTCGTAGAAACCGATCGCCTCGCGGTTCCAATCGAGCACCGACCATTCGAGCCGGCCGCATCCTCGCTCGACTGCCAGGCGAGCGAGCTCCTTCAGCAGCGCGCGCCCGACGCCGCGACCGCGTTGCTCCGGGACGACGAACAGATCTTCGAGGTAGATCCCGGGTTGCGCTAGGAAGGTCGAGAAATTGTGAAAGAAGAGGGCAAAGCCGACCGGGACGCCTTCCTCTTCAGCGAGCAGCGTCTCGGCGTACCGGTGCCGCCCGAACAGGTTCTCGGCCAGCCGCTCCTGGGTCATGGAGACCTCGTGTTCCAGCTTCTCGAAGCGTGCGAGGCCGCGGATCAGCTCGGCGATCACCGGGACGTCGGCGCGCTCGGCAGGTCGGATGGCCAGGGTCATTTGGGCCGATCGCGCAGCCGAAAGACCAGGCGCATCGCGCCGTGGGTGTCCGAGAAGCTGGCGATCTTGTTGTCCACCAATCCCGCCGCGAGGCTCGCTTCGATGACGTCGGTGTCATGGATCTCGGAGCGCCCCCCCTTCGGCCGCACGACCCAGATGGCGCCGTTCGGCTCGATCCAGGACTTGACGTCATTGAGGCGCTTCAAGTCCCGCAGTTCGCTGACGCCCATGAAAACGAGGTCGCATGGCTTGCGCGGCCGACCCTGAACGATATCGGAGGTCCGCTCCCGAAGCAGCGCAAGGAACCCCGGGTCATCGAGGTCGACGATCGCCACCTTCGAGCCGGGCTTCACGCCGAGCTTGTCGAGCAGCGGGCGCATGGACGCGACGTCCGGGCTCACCCCTGTTCTTCCTTGGTGCCGGCACCGCGCACCGCGCTGAAGACGATCACGCCGACCAGCCAGCCCGCGTAGGCTCCGGCGATGGCCAGCACAATCGCCGGGACGACGCTGTCGACTCGGCTGGACAGCAGGAGCCCGAACCAGAGCATGCCTCCGAAAACTGCTGCGCCCATGATTCCCCCCACCAGAGCGCCCGCCAGGGCCGCGGCTGTGATCCGGGTCTTCAGACTTCGATCACCTGGAAGTCGTCGACAGCTCCGTCGACGGTGCCGTTGTAAACGTGGTTGAACATGAATCGAGTTTTGGGGTGGCGCTTCTTCAATGCCATGGCGTCCTCCCAGCTCATGTGGCTGAAGACGTCTCCCGGTCCGGTCGCCTCGACGATGGCGACGTCAGCCCCTTCCACTAGCTCATCGAGGGGAGCGGTCGGCTCGGTGTCGCCCGAGTAAGCCAGGATCTTGCCACCGGCCCAGATCCGGTAGCCGTTGCTCCCACTCGTCCCGTGGTCGAGCTTGACGGTCTCGTATTTGTAGCCGGCGACTTTGCCTGATGGCTTCGCCACCTCGTAAGTCGCGTGGAAACGAGGACGCATCACCGTCTTCCAATCCGGCCCCCAGCTGACGTCCCACAGGGCCTCGAGGCGCTCCTCGATTCCCTCCGGACCGACGAAGGTGATCGGGCGCGGGTCCACGAACACGCGGTGCAGCGTGAATGGCGGCAACCCTAGCGTGTGGTCGCCGTGGTAATGCGTGAGGAAGACGGCCTCGATCGCGCCCGGGTCGACGCCGACGCGGCTCATATGCGGAAGCAGGGGCGCGCCTCCATCGAGCAGCACGCGGCCATCGACCACCACGGCTCCGTTGTACCGATCGAGCGAGAACGCCGCGCCGGTACCGAGGAACGCGAGCTTTAGGCGATGGTCACCGACTGGTTCAGGTACACGTCCTGAATTGCGTGTAGTAACTCGACTCCCTCCTTCATTGGGCGCTGAAACGACTTGCGTCCGCTGATCAGGCCCATGCCGCCGGCGCGCTTGTTGATCACCGCGGTGCGCACGGCTTCCTTCAAGTCCGCCGCGCCGTGGGACTCACCGCCCGAGTTGATCAGGCCGGCCCGTCCCATGTAGTTGTTGATCACCTGATAACGACAGAGGTCGATTGGATGGTCGGTGGCGAGCTTGTCGTAGACCGCCGGCGAGGTCTTGCCGAAGCCGATGACCTCGAAGCCCCGGTTGGTGTCGGGAAGCTTCTGCTTGATGATGTCCGCCTCGATCGTGACGCCGAGGTGGTTGGCCTGGCCGGTCAGGTCGGCCGCGGTCTCGTAGTTGACGCCGTCCTTCTTGAACGCATTGTTGCGGACGTAGCACCACAGCACCGTGGCCATGCCGAGCTGATGCGCCTCGTGGAATCGGACAGCGATCTCCTGGAGCTGGCGGTCCGACTCAGCCGACCCGAAGTAGATCGTGGCTCCCACCGCCACCGCGCCCATCTCCCAGGCTTCCTTGACGGTGCCGAAAAGGATCTGGTCGTAGTGGTTGGGATAGGTCATCAGCTCGTTGTGGTTCAGCTTGCAGATGAACGGGATCTGGTGTGCGTACCGGCGGGCGACGGAGCCGAGCACCCCGAAGGTCGACGCCACGGCGTTGCAGCCGCCCTCCACCGCCAGCTCGACGATCTTGGCGCCGTCGAAGTAGATCGGGTTGGGGGCGAACGAGGCTCCGGCGGTGTGCTCGATGCCCTGGTCGACCGGCAGGATGGAGACGTATCCGGTGCCCGCCAGGCGCCCGTGGCCGAGGATCGATTGCAGGCTGCCCAGGACGCGGGTCGGGCGGTCGCTGTCCTTCCAGACCCGGTCGACGAAGTCCGGGCCGGGCAGGTGAAGCTGCTCTTTCGGCACCGTGCCGCACTTGTGCTCGAGCAGGTCCTGGGCGTCTGCGCCAAGCAACTCCTCGAGCTTTCCCAACGAACCCCTGGTGACTGTAGCCATCCTCGCCTCTTACTTATTTGATCAGGGTGCCGCACAGGTAGGCGCTGGCGCCTACGTCACTCTATAGTGCGCCGATATGACTGAGCGGGCAGTGGACCTGCTGAGCGAGCTTGCCGACCGGCTTACGGACAACGTGGCCCAGAGCGGGTTGGTGGCGGCGGAATCGGTCCGGGCGATCGAGCCGGAGCTCCTCAAGACCCACAAGGACGGCACTGTCGACGAGCTCGTCAAGACGTCCGTGGCCTTCCTCGAAATCCTGTTCCGATCGCTTCGCCCCGACTCCCGGGTGCCCTGGCAGGAGTACTACAGCGTCGCACGGGAGGCGTCCACGCGATACGCGGAGAAAGGGGTGCCGCTCGAGTCCCTGATGGAGGGCCTGGCGGTGTTCCGGAGGTCGGTGGTTGCCCGGGTTACTGAGGAACTTGCCGGGAGCGAATACGCCGACGAGGTGCTCTTGCTGGCCCAGAGCCGGCTGGGGGACGTGATCGAGCATCTCAACTCGAGCTTCATCCGGGGCTATCTGGACTACACGGAAACCCGACATCGCGCCCGCCAGACCGAGCTCCACGGCCTCTACCACATCGCCAGCGCGCTGGGACGGTCGCTGGACGTGACGGAGATCGCCGAGGTTGGCCTGCGGGAGACCCTCAAGGTGCTCGGCTTGCAGGCAGGCGCGGCCTGGGTCCGCGACGGCGCCCGGCTCAAGCTCGCCAAGACGATCGGCATGCAGCCGGGCGAAGAGGAGGAGTTTTCAGAATCCGGCCGTTCGGGTCTCGTCAAGGTGGTCGAGGTTTCGTCTGGGCCGGCCGAGTCTCGCGTCGACCGGATTGCCGGCGAGTGGAGCGCAATTCGCGCTGAGCTGCGCACGAAAGGCGTGCTCCTGGGGGCCATGACCGTGGCGACGAGGCTGCCCAGGACGTTCGAGTCGAGCGACCTCGAGTTCGTCGCCGCGGTGGCGGACCAGATCGCGGTCGCGCTCGACCGGGCCCGCCAGCACACGCGCGAGGCCCGGACCGACTACCTGACGGGTTTGGCAAACCGCCCCGAGTTCGAGCGGGCGATCGACCGCGCCGTCGCCGCGGCTTCGAGGCACGCCCGAAGGCTCGTGCTGATGATGCTCGACCTCGACAATCTCAAGGAGATCAACGACACCCTCGGTCATCACGTCGGCGACGAGGCGATCCGGATGCTGGCCCACGAGCTTCAGCGGGCGGTGCGGGCGTCCGACACCTGCGGCCGGCTCGGAGGCGATGAGTTCGGCGTCGCAATGCCGGAGGCCGACGAGCGCGACGCGCGTGAGGTCGGCGTCCGGGTCCGCCAGTCGCTGGACGACCTGAACCGCCTGGAAAAGGTGCCGGTGCCGGTCGAGTTCAGCATCGGGATCGCGGCCTGGCGGCCCGGAATGGACTGGCAGGCCATGTACCAGATGGCGGACAAGGCCCTGTACGTGGACAAGCGCCGGCGCCAAGCGGGACGCAAGAGGCTTGGCGAAGCCAGCGTCTGAGACTGTCCCGGAAGCAGTGCCTTCCGGCCAGATTCTCGAGGCCGGCTTCTTCGACCGCGAGACCATCGCCGTCGCGCGGGACCTGCTCGGCAAGGTGCTCGTCCGCGAGGTGGACGGCCGTCGCTTGTGGGGCCGCCTGGTCGAGGTCGAGGCGTACATGGGCCCGGAAGACCTGGCGTCTCATTCGTCAGGTGGCCGGCGCAGCCCCCGCAACGAGGTGATGTATGGGCCTCCGGGCCATGCGTACGTCTACTTCACCTACGGAATGCACCACTGCCTGAACTTCGTGACCCGACCGGCCGGCGTGCCGCAGGCGGTGCTGGTCCGTGCCCTCGAGCCGGGCCCGGGCGTCGGGCGGTGCGGAGGGCCCGGCCTGGTTTGCCGTGCGCTGGACATAGATCGGGGGCTGAACGGCGTGGCGCTCGCGCCGCCACAGCTCTACGTGCTGGACGACGGAGCTCGTAAGCGCCGCGTCGTGACGACGCCGCGAATCGGAATTTACAACTCAGGCGACTGGCAGGAGCGCCTCCTTCGGTTCTGCTGGGACTCGCCGGACCTGTCGCGGCCGCTCCCCCGCAAGGCGGAGCACGGCATTTAGGCCGGCTTCACGCCGGCCGCCCCTTAGCGCCGCATTTCCAAGCACCTGCAGGCGTGGCGGCACACAGGAGGGGGTCCCGCGGGGGAGCAATCAGTAAGGCCCATCCTTAACGCCGCTTTGCGCGCGACTTACGTCCTCACCCGCGCCGTTTTAGGGCCAGCGCGGGGTCGTCGGGTCCAGCCGGTCCAGTTTCTTCCAGTCCTCGCGCACCGGCGCGAAGACGTCCGCCACAGTGGCGCCGTCCGGTCCCGTGGCCGCGTCGTGCGGGACGTGGCTCGGAATGGCGTACGTGTCGCCGGGGTAGAGGACGCGCTTCTCGGTGCCAATCCGCATTGTGATACTGCCCGCGATGACGAAGCCGAGCTGCTCGTTGTCGTGATGGTGCTCAGGCAAGACCGCATTGGGATCGAGGTCGACGACCGCCATGCTGAGCCGCTGGCCTTCGACCGCGCGCGCGGTAATGCCCGCGGCCAGCTTGTGAGGCCGGATGCTGTGCAGTGGTTTGAAAGTCTTCGATTGCTCGGTGTGCTTCATTCGATCTCGCGGTCGATGATCGTCGCGGTGCCGATGCCGCCACCACAGCACATCGTCTCGAGCCCGTAGCGAAGGTCGCGGCGCTCGAGCTCGTAGAGGAGCCGGGTCATGAGCACAGCACCGGACGCGCCCAGGGGGTGGCCGACCGCGATGGCTCCACCGTTGACGTTGGTCTTGTCCATGTCGGCGCCGGTCTCCTTTTGCCACGCGAGAACGACCGAGGCGAACGCCTCGTTGACCTCAAAGAGGTCGATGCTCTTGAGGTCGAGGCCGGCGCGCTTGAGCACGGCCGCCGTACCCGGTATCGGGCCTTCGAGCATGAGAACCGGGTCCGTTCCCACCACCGCCTGTGCTCGGATGCGGGCCCGCGGCTTGAGTCCAAGCTCCCTTGCCTTCTCGAGCGACATGAGCAGCACCGCCGCCGCCCCGTCTGAGATCTGGCTCGAGTTGGCCGCGGTGATCGAGTGGTCGGGGTTGAACGCGGGCTGCAGCGCAGCCGACGCCTCGTAGTTCGCATTCGCCCGGATGCCCTCGTCCTTGCTGAAAAGCTCGTGGTGTCCGTTACCGTCGAGCGACACCTCGACCGAGAGCAGCTGTGATTTGAAGCGCCCCTGCTCCGCCGCTTCGTGAGCCAGGTGATGGCTGCGCACACCGAACTCGTCCATCTGCCGGCGGGAGATGCCGTACTTGCGCGCGATCAGCTCCGCGGAGATGCCCTGCGGGACGAGGTCGTAAAGCTCCATCAGCTCGGGCGGAAACGGCGTACCCGGCGACACGGCGTTTGACCCCATCGGCACACGTGTCATCGATTCGACGCCGCCCGCGATGGTGATGTCGCACACGCCTGACTGGATGAGATTGGCCGCGAAATGAATCGCCTGCTGGCTCGAGCCGCACTGGCGGTCAACAGTTGTCGCCGGCGTGGTGAACGGGAAACCGGCTGTGAGCCAAGCATTGCGCCCGATGTTCAGGCTCTGCTCGCCGGCCTGCGTCACGCAGCCGAACACAACGTCTTCAACCTGCTCGGGTTGGATGCCGGCTCGCCTCAGGATTTCTTTCAGCACGAGCGAGCCAAGGACGACGGGATGCACATCCTTAAGCTTTCCGTTTCGCCGAGCGATGGGTGTGCGGACTGCCTCGACGATCACGGCTTCGCGCATGTGTCAGGTCTCCTTTGCAATTGCGTTGCGACCCATTCTAGGAGCCGCCACTAATCCTCATCGCGAGCACTGTCAAGCCCACAAAGATTTGCCTGGCAGTCCGATTTTCTTTGCCGTTGACGCGCGCATAACCGCCTGTTAACTTTCGCGACGCCCCAAGCGGCTGAGTACGGTAAACCTGAGGATACCGAACGTCGAGTAGGTGGAAGGTCCGGGGTAACCCGGGATGGAAACCGAAAAACGCATAGGGCACTTCAGGGTAAACAGGAAGGTCGCTTGGGTCATCTGTTTTCCACAGCCCCTGCACAGCCCTACTTCAGATCAAAAAGCCCTTCTTCGACGCTTCCGCGCAGGCTTTCTCCACAGCATCGGTGTCGAAGTCAACACCCCCCTGCCGCAGCCGCTTGACGCCGTCCGCAAGGCGGGCGACGGGCGCCGGGTCCTCGTAGCGAAGCCAGCGGTAGGCGATCGGGCGCGACCAAGCCAGGCCCTCGGATTCGTAGAAGGTGTGGTGGCCTTCGACGACGATTTGCTCGACCTGGCCCAGCAGGCCGGACTGGACGAGATCGTGGAAGTCCTGGCCGGCCATCCAGGCCAGGAGGCGCTGCAGCCGAGCCGCGGCGGTTACGTCTGGGTCTCGGGTTGTGTGGGGCCGGCGCCGGCGGCGAGCTCGAAGACGCTCGTGCGCAGCGTGCAGATGAAAGGCAGGTTGCGATACAGCTCCCGGTAGTCGAGCCCGTAGCCGACCACGTAGTCGTTGGGAATCTGAAAACCGACGTATCGGATCGGCACCGTGACCAGCCTTCGCAGAGGTCGATCGAGCAGCGTCACCACCTCGATCGACGCAGGCTCGCGCGAGCGAAGCTCCGAGAAAACGTAATCCACGGTGAGGCCTGTGTTCACGATGTCCTCGACCAGGAGGACGTGGCGCCCTGCGATCGGATAGTCGATGTCACGCGCGACCCGGACGTGGTCGTGCGGTTGGGCTCCGGCATAACGACGCAGGTCGAGATAGTCGAGGACGAAGGGAACTTTGATTCCGCGCGCCAGGTCGGCGAGGAAGAACGTGACTCCCTTGAGCACGCCCACGACGACAAGCGATTGCCCGCGATAGTCGCGCGAGATCTTTCGTGCGAGGGCCTTGACGCGGGTCTCGAGCTCGACCGGTGAGATGAGGATCTCGCCGATGTCCTGCTTGCGGAGGTTCTGCACCTCGACCGCGCCATACCCCGCCTTCGCCAGGAGCTGCTGGTAATCCTTTCGATACAGGAGGCGCACGTTGAGCTCGGGGTACAGCTCACGAAGCAGTCTCACCTTGCGATTCTTCGGCGTGACCAACGACTGCTTCATGGTCGTCAGCTCGATGTACAGGTCGTGCTCTGGAAGATAGAAGTCGGGCGTGAACATCTCCGCTACGCGGGTGCCTTCCCAGCCGATCGGGAAGGACATGGGTTCATACACCCAGCGGATCCGGTAGTAGTCGAGGAAGCGCGCGAACTCCTGCTCGGAGGGGTGAGCGAACTCAACGCGTGCGTGAGCAGGGCCTGTGCGTCTGACCAGGCGCGAGCGCTGTCTTACGGGACGGCGCCATTGCTGCGGGACGGAGTGCGGGACGTACGACGCCAATGAGTCGGTGCGGATTGTACGCTCCGAGTTGAGGATGGCCCGATGAGCACACCCGCGCAGAGGATGGTGGCCGAGCAGCTCCTTCCTCACGGCGTGACGGATGAGGGAGTGCTGCGGGTCATGGCGGAGATCCCTCGCGAGGAGTTCATCTCCGCGAGGCTGCGCCGTCACGCGTACGAAGACCGCGCGCTCGGGATCGAGTGCGGACAGACGATCTCGCAACCTCTGGTCGTCGCGCTCATGACGCAGGCCCTGGCGCCGAAACCCGACGAGATCGCGCTCGAGGTCGGCGCCGGAAGCGGCTACCAGGCCGCGGTGTTGAGCCGGCTGTGCCGGAAGGTCATCACCCTGGAGCGCGAGCCCTCGCTCGCGGAGCACGCCTCGGCGACGCTGCTGCGGCTTGGGTTCATCAACGTGGAGGTTGCGGTCGCCGATGGCAGCCTCGGCTGGGCGGCCGAGGCGCCCTACGACGTCATCCTTGTCGCCGCCGCGCCGCGCGAGGTGCCGCGCGCATTGATCGAACAGCTCGCGGAAGGCGGCCGCATGGCGATTCCCGTCGCGGTTTCACCCGACGAACCCCAGGACCTGCGCCTCTATACGAAGCAAGGCGGACAGGTCACGTACCGTTCGCTGTTCCCGGTCTTGTTCGTCCCGCTGCGGACGGACTTATAGACCGCCCCCCACCCTGACCCTGCGCGCAAGCGGCGATCAGGATTGGACTAACTGATTGCCCCCTGCGGGGGAGGGTCATTAGGGGCTGGCGGTCGCTCGTGGAGAGGGCGATGGCGACGGCGGGGTCGCAGTCACCGTCCCCGGCACAGTGCCCGTCAGCTGCTGGAGCTGCTGGAGGAGCTGACCGACCGTTGCCATCTCGTTGGCGAACGTGGTGAGGTCGCCGGCTTTTAGTGCTGCGTACGCGGCAGCGTAGTGCTGGTTGGCCTGGGTCACCAACGATTCGATCTGGGCGACCTGGGGCGCGGTGAGAGTCGACGGAGGAGGCGTCGTTGTCGTCGGTGGCGCGCTTGACGTGCCCACGAGCTGATCGATCGCCTCCTGCAGCGTATCTGTGTACACGACGTTCACCGAGTCCGCCAAGATCACCTTCTTCAGCTCGGGGAGACCCGAGGCCGACGTGGCCTGGAGGTAGATCGGCTCGAAATAGAGAAACGAGTTCCCGATCGGAACGACCAGCAGGTTGCCCTGCACGACCGATGATCCGGCCTGGTGGAAAAGGGTGAAGTCGCGCGAGATGGCGGGGTCCTGGTTGATCCGGCTGGCGACCTGCTGAGGTCCGAAGATGACCTTGTCCTTGGGCAAGATGTAGGACACGTACTGGCCGTAGTTCGCCCCGTCGTTGCGCGCCGCCATCCACGAGACCATGTTCTGTTTGTTAAGTGGCGTGAACGGCATGATCAGCAGGAACTCGGGGTTCTGCTGGCCCGGAAGGCGGAAGAGGACGTAGTAAGGCTGAACCGGCGTGAGCGCGCTTCCCGGAGAGGTCTGGGCGGTGGGGATGTCCCAGACGTCCTCGCGCGCGAAGAAGACTTTGGGGTCTGTGACGTGGTACGTGGCGTAGATCTGGACCTGCGTGTCGAACAGGTCGATGGGCACACGCAGGTGAGCGCGCAGGCCCGCCGGCATGGCATCGATCGGCTTGAACAGCGATGGGAACGTCGCCTGGTAAGCCTTGATGATCGGGTCCTTGGGGTCGATGATGTAGAAGTCGGCGGTGCCTTCGTAGGCGTCGATGACGACCTTCACGGAGTTGCGCACGTAGTTGATGTCGGCTGGATTTGAGCCGTTGGGCTGGAAGGTCATGGTCTGCGAGTAGGGATAGGTACTCCCGGTCGTGTAGGCGTCGAGGATCCAGTAAACCTTGCCGTCGACGACGACCACGTAAGGGTCACTGTCAAAAGTCAGAAAAGGAGCCAGCTCCTGGGCGCGGGCGAGGATGTTGCGCCGGTACAGCATCTGGGTCTGGGATGTGACCTGGCTCGAGACCAGGAGGTTGAAGTCACCGAGCTTGAGCGACCACAGGGCCTTGTTGAGCTCGGTCATCGGCACGCCGTGCGTGCCGGTATAAGAGGTGAAGACATCCTGGCTTCCCTGTGGGTAGTCGAACTCCTTCGTGCTGGAGTGGGCGAGCGCGTAGTCGTTGGTGACCTCACCGAAATAGATGGCCGGCTGGGTGACCTTGAGAGGTCCGGTGGGAGGCAGGTCGCCGACCACGTAGTCCGGCAGGCCCTCACCCACCACGGCATTGACTGGGCTGGCGGCGAGGCCGTAGCCGTGGGTGTAGACGAGGTGCTGGTTGACCCATTGCTGGGCCGAGGACGGAAGATTTGCGAAGTCGAACTCTCGGGCGCTGATCTCGAGCTGTTGGTACTGGCCCGCGATCGTGTAGCGGTCGATGTCGATGTCGTTGAACGTGTAGTAGGTGCGAATGGTCTGCAGCTGGTCGTAGGTGGTCTTGAGCGGCGCGTAGTCCCAGAGCCTCAGGTTGTTGACCGTGACCTGGTCGTTCTGGACCTCCGGCAGCGTCAGCGGCTGGTCACCGGTGAAGTTGCTCACCGTCACATTGGAAAGCCCATACGCGGCACGCGTCCCGGCGATCTCCCGAACGATGTAGGGAAGCTCATACGACTGGGCGCTGGGGGTGACGAAGAAGCTCTGCACGACGCCGGGATAGATCTGCCCGACCAGCAGCATCAGGACCCAGATTCCTGCTGCCACGATGGGCAGCCATAGACGCCTCAGCCATGCGTTCACGATCAGGGCCCCGGCCAGCACGACGCCCGCGCCCGCCTGGAACGAATAGAAGGGAAGCCGGGCATTCACGTCTGTGTAGGCGGCGCCCCATACGACGGTGCTGTTGTGCGCGTAGAGCAGGTCGTACCGGCCGAGCCAGCTCCAGGCCGCGAGACTCAAGGCAAAGATCCCGAGCAGGATCGAGAGGTGGGCGATGGCGCGCGGGCTGAGGTTGAGGTCGAAGGTGTCCCCTCGCCACGCGTAGAGTCCGCCGATCAGCAGCACGGCCATGAAGGCGAGGCCGAGGGCCCAGTTCACGACCGAGTGCAGGAACGGAAGCGTCAACAGGTAGAAGGAGAGGTCCTGGCCTAGCACAGGGTCCGTGATGCCGGTCGGCGAAGCGTGTTGATAAAGCGCAAGCGTCTGCCACTGGGTGCCGGCTCCGCCCGACAGGATCAAGGCGATGAGGGCGGCGCCGATCAGGCCGATGAGGCCGACGGCGCTGCGGATGGACGAGCGCCGGATGCCGACAGCGCGCAGGCCGGGGCCCGACCGGATCCGCAGCGCGATGAACACATTGGCCGCGAGGTATACGAAGGCAGTAGCGAGGCTTCCGACGAAGAGAACGGTCTCCAGCAAGAGGCGCGTGGTGAAGACGTCACGGAAGCCGAGCGCGTCGTACCACTGGAGCTCGGTGAAGAACCAGATGATCGGGCTGGCGAGGATGAAGATCAAGAACGCGAGGCCGAACAGCGCGGCGCCAAACCAGAACCGCCGCGGAGGGCGCGGAATGCGAATCTCCCTCCCACCCTCGAAAGGGCCGCCGCGCTCGAAGGGATCGAACGGCCGGAAGCGTCGGGTCATTGCGACGAAGCTTAGACAGTTCCCAGAGCGAGATTGTCAGCGCTGAAATCGAGATCCGGATTCGCCGGTGGGTTGGCGAGGTGCCAGCGGACCGTGGTTTGCAATGACTCCGCCGGATCTGAGGTCGTCCAGCCGAGCATCGACCGAGCTTTTTGCGCGCTGCAGGCGATGTGCTGCGTCATCGTGCCGGTGGGCTTGAGGTCCTCAGGCAGCAGCTCGTCCGCCACTCGCACGAGCTCCGCCTGTGATCCGGCCGCGTCCAGGATCATGTGCGACCACATGCGGATCGAATAGGTCCGGTCTTCGCAAAGGTTGAAGACCTCGCCCGCGGCGGATGGGGTCTTGAGCACCAGGTGCACGCCACGAGCCACATCCCTGACGTACGCGACACTGTGGAGCCACATTCCAGCGCCGAAAGGGATGTGCGTGCGTCCGGCTCGCACCCGCCGCAGGATGAACTCCTCGCGGAGCTGATAGTCGTGCTCGCCGTAAACCATGGGCAGTCGCACCGACGTTGCCCGATGCGCCAGGTACACGTCCTCGACGTCCAGCTTGTCGTAATCATCCAGTCCCGGCGCCTGCCCGCGATATGGATAGCGGGTGGGGCGTACCGGTGACCTCTCGTCGAGAGGGACCGGATCGGTCTCGCGATGATCGTTGAGCGCGCCGAAAGCCCGGTACACATCGATGCTCGAGATGACCACCAGCCGGATCCCGTCGGGCAGCGCGCGAATGGCGATTTCCGAGTCTTCGCGCGTCAGCGCACGGCAGTCGATGGCCGCGTCGGGCTGGAAAGCCGCCAGCTCTTCGCGGTGCGCGGCCAGGTCCTGCCTCTCGGCGTGCAGGTGCGTCACCGGAGGCATATCGTCCGGCTCGAGATTGCCACGATGCACGATCAGCAGCTGATGGTCGGCGCCGGCGAGCTCCTCCACGATGGCCCGCCCAATGAA
>PLYZ01000009.1 GCA_003151935.1 Candidatus Dormiibacterota bacterium
TCCCGCCCTTCTCGGTCGGCGAGGCACGCCCCCTGCGCGGTCCAGGCCGGCGGGAGATCGGACACGGCGCGCTAGCGGAGAGGGCGCTGCTCGCGGTGATCCCGCCGATTGAGGAGTGGCCGTACACGATGCGCCTCGTATCTGAGATTCTCAGCTCGAACGGCTCGACGTCGATGGNNGTGCTGACCGACATCCAGGGCGTCGAGGACAACCTCGGCGACATGGACTTCAAGGTCGCCGGCACTCGCGACGGCATTACCGCCTTGCAGATGGACATCAAGATCAAGGGCCTGACGCATGAGATCCTCGCGCAGGCTCTAGAGCAGGCTCGAGAGGCGCGCCTGTTCGTGCTCGACAAGATGCTGGCCGTACTGCCTAAGCCTCGCAGCGAGATGAGCCCCTACGCGCCGCGCATCACGACGATCATGATCAACCCCGACAAGATCCGTGACATCATCGGCCCCGGAGGCAAGATGATCCGCAAGATCACCGAGGAAACCGGCGCGCAGATCGACGTCGAGGACGACGGACGAGTCTTCATCGCCGCGGTCGACCAGGAAGGCGGCCAGCGGGCCATCGATTGGATCAAGGGCCTGACCGACGAGGTCGAGGTCGGCAGGATCTACAAAGGCAAGGTGGTGCGCATCATGCCCTTCGGCGCCTTTGTCGAGGTGCTGCCCAACCAGGACGGCCTGGTGCATATCTCCAAGCTCACCGACCATCGGGTCGAGCGGGTAGAGGAAGTCGCCAACATCGGTGATGAGATCGTGGTCAAGGCGACTGAGGTCGACAGCCAGGGCCGCCTCAATCTGAGCCGCCAGGCGGCGATCGAGGAGCTGACCGCGAAGGGCCTGCCGATCGAGGAGAGGATCGACCACGAAGCGATGGCGGTTGCCCTCGCCTCACCGGCACCGCCTCCCCGCGAGGGGGGCTTCGGTGGCCGGGATCGGGGCGGGCGCAACGGCGGCGGCGGCGGGCGCGGCCCACGCCGGAACTAGGCAAATGTCCGAGCCGATAAAAGTCGCGGTCGCCGGTTACCGCGGCAAGGTCGGCTCGGTACTCGCCGCGGCCTTTCAGAGCGAGCCGGGCATCGAGTACGTCGGCGGCGTGGAGCTGGGCGACGACCTGGCCGCCTTCCTCCACGACAAGAGGCCCCGAGCCCTGGTCGACTTCACCAAGCCGTCGGAAGCGCTGCACAACGCGCTCGCCGCGGTCGCGGCAGGCGCGTCGCCTGTGATCGGCACGACAGGCCTGGGCGCCGCCGCGGTCGACAAGCTCGAGACCGCGTGCAAGAGCAAGGGAGTGGGGGGCATCGTCGCCCCGAACTTCGCCGTCGGCGCCGTGCTGATGATGCACCTCGCCGACATCGCCGCCCCGCATTTCGACGCGGTCGAGGTGATCGAGATGCATCACGCGACGAAGCTCGACGCTCCATCGGGCACCGCCCTCTCGACCGCGAAGCGACTGGCCGCGAGGCGCCGCGAGAAACCCTTCAGCCACCAGAAACCGGAAAAGGAGACGCTGGCCGGGACTCGCGGCGGGGAAGAGGGGAACGTCGCGGTGCACAGCGTGCGCCTGCCGGGCTTCGTCGCCGACCAGGAGGTCATCTTCGGGCTGCCCGGACAGACGCTGACGATCGTCCACCGCACGACCAGCCGCGAGGCATACATCCCCGGCGTGCTGCTCGCGATCCGCAAAGTGACGTCAGAGCCGCGTTTCTATCGCGGCCTCGACCAGCTGCTCGGCCTGATTGATTAGCACCCGCACGGACCGCGTCCAGGTCTGGGCGTCCCAGCTGGCGGCAAATGATTTCCCACCCGTCTGCGCCATGACAGGCGCACCGGCCGAAACCTGGCGGAAGTTTCGTTTCTCGTCGCCTCCGCCGTGGGCCTACGCGCTGTATGTGTTGGTGATCCTCGGGATCCTTGGCATGATCGTCGCCGCGGCACTGATGTCCGCGGTCGCACAGAGGGCGAGTGGATTCCTGCCGCTCACTCGCGGAAGCCGCCGATTGGTTGGGCTTGCGATATGGGTCCCCATAGGTCTCATGATCGGGGCAGTCGCGCTATGGACGGTCGTCCCGATAGGGGCCGTGGCAAGTATCGATGCCACCGATCCGAACGCGGGCACGGTCGCGGGCCTGTCGTTGCTGCTCGGGGCGCTGCTGCTCGTGGTCGGGTTGATCGGCCGGCTCGTGGTCACACCGTTGGTATGTCCGCGAGCCAGAGTCACGCAGCCGCCGGGCTATTACGACAAGCTGGTCGAAATTCGGAATGTCCACCCCGCGTTCGTGGCGGCGGTCAATCAGATGCACCAGGCTCGAGCGGCGCAATACGCTGCGGTGCAGGCGTAATCGACCGCTCCACCACTTCCGCCAGGATCGATTTAAACTTGAGCTGGTGCCCACCTCCAAGCGAGTAAACGTTGCTGTCGTCGGCGCGACCGGGATGGTCGGCCACGAAATGCTGCGTGTCCTCGCGCAGCGGAACTTCCCCAGCGACCGTGTCGTCGCGCTGGCGTCGGAGCGATCGAAAGGCCTGACTGTCGCTTACAACGGTGGCTCGATCAGCATCGAGCCGCTCGACGAGAAGTCGTTCAAAGGCATCGACATCGCTCTGTTTGCCTCCACCAGCGACATCGCGTTGATGTTCGGACCTCTCGCCGCCGAGGCCGGGGCGCTGGTGATCGACAACAGCTCGGCCTGGCGCATGAAGGAAAACGTCCCGCTCGTCGTCCCCGAGGTGAACAGAGAAGACATCCGGGACAACGAGGGCATCGTCGCCAACCCCAACTGCTGCGCCATACCGCTCACCGTCATCCTCAATCCTTTGAAGCAAGCGGCCGGCCTCGAGCGCGTGCTCGTCTCCACCTACCAGTCTGCCTCGGGAGCCGGCCGGGCCCTGGTCGACGAGCTGGAGGACCAGACGAAGGCGATCGCAGCAGGCGAGGAACCACAGGCGGTCGCCTATCCGTACCAGCTCGCCTACAACGTCGTACCCGGCGGCTGGCGACCCGAACCCGAGGGCTACAACGAGGAAGAGGTCAAGATCGTCAATGAGACGCGGAAGATCCTCCACATGCCGGACCTCCGCATCACGGCCACCTGCGTGCGCGTGCCGGTGCCGGTCGGACACGGCGAATCCGTTTTCGTGGAGACGACCAGAAAGATCACCGCCGACGAGGCCCGCACCCTGTTCGGCACAGCGCCGGGGGTCATCGTCGAAGACGATCCTCACGCCAAGCTCTACCCGACTCCGCACGGGGTCGCGGGCAAGGACGAGGTGTATGTTGGCCGCATTCGAAACGACGCCTCGACCCAAAACGGCCTCGCGTTGTGGCTGGTCTCCGACAACCTGCGTAAGGGAGCCGCGCTGAACGCAGTCCAGATCGCCGAGCAAGCCATCGCGATGGGAGTAGTGAAGTGACAGCAGAAATCGGCCGTTTGCTGACCGCCATGATCACGCCGTTCAACCAAGACAGTTCGGTCGATTACGAGGCAGCCGAGCGGCTTGCGGCCATTCTCGTCGCCGACGGTTCCGACGGCGTGGTCGTCGCGGGCACGACGGGCGAGACCCCGAGCCTCAGCGATGACGAGAAGATCGAGCTCCTCAAGGCAGTGAAGAAGGCAATCCCCGGCAAGAGCGTCGTCGCCGGCACCGGCAGCAACGACACCCATCACTCGGTGAAGCTCTCGGAGCGCGCCATGAAAGCGGGAGCGGATGCGCTGCTCGCCGTCGTGCCCTACTACAACAAGCCGCCGCAGGAAGGCATGTACCAGCACTTCAAAGCGATCTCCGAGGTAGGCCCGACGATCATGTACAACATTCAGGGCCGCACAGCGGTCAACATGACGGCCGCCACTACGCTGCGGTGCGCTGAGCTGCCCGGGATCCTCGGCGTGAAAGAGGCGAGCGGCGACCTCGACCAGATCGGCCTGGTCTGCGCGGGCAAGCCGGCGGGCTTCAAGGTGTGGAGCGGTGATGACAGCTGGACCCTGCCCATCCTGGCCGTCGGCGGCCACGGCGTGATCTGCGTCGTTTCCCACATCGCCGGTCGCTCCATGAAGAGGCTGATCGACGCCTACGCGAAGAGCGAGAACGACGTGGCGCGCAAGATTCACCTCGGCCTGTTGCCGGTGATCAAGACGCTGATGACGACTGCGGCCAACCCAGTGCCCATCAAGTGCGTGCTGAACGCCATGGGCTTCCCTGCCGGTCCGTTCCGCCTTCCACTGGTGCCGTTGACCGACGAGCAGCTTCAGTCCGTCATGAAGACGGTGCGGGAGGCGGGAGACCTGATCACCTTCAAGGCGGGAGTGAAAGTCGCTTAGTTCGCCGGAGCTGGATCAGCTCCACGCCGAGGTGCGCTCGTGCACAAAGTGCGGCCTGCATGCGACTCGTACCCAGGCGGTGCCCGGGGTCGGTCCGTGTCCCGCCGACATCATGATCGTTGGCGAGGCTCCCGGCTTCAACGAGGACCGGCAGGGCGAACCGTTCGTCGGTGCCGCGGGCAAGCTGCTCGACACGCTGCTGTCCCGGATCGGTCTCAGCCGGTCCGACGTCTACATCACCAACGTGCTCAAGTGCCGCCCGCCGATGAACCGCGACCCGATGCCCAACGAAGCCGAGTCGTGCTCGCCTTATCTGAAGCGCCAGCAGGAACTCGTGCAACCAAAGGTGGTCCTCATCCTCGGCCGCCACGCGCTCGAGCGCCTGATGCCTGGGCAAGGCTCGATCTCACGCGTGCACGGGACTCTCGTCCAGCGAGGCGGCGTCGCCTACGTGCCTCTTTACCACCCGGCCGCCGCGCTGCACAACGGCGCGCTGGTGGCCGATCTCGAGCACGACTTCGACCGCGTCAAGGCATACCTGGAGGCTCTCCTGGCTCCGCCGACCCCGACGCCAGTGCCGGTCGCGCCACCCAAACAGGAAGCGGAACAGCTGCGCCTGTTGTGAGAACCCCCACGAAAAAGCCCCACGAAGTCCGAGGCTTCGCCGCGACTTCGCGGGGACCCCTGTCCGGACGACTGCGTTACCTCCCGTTGGGCGGCCTTGGCGAGGTCGGCATCAACATGTGGGCGCTCGAGTGGGAAAAGAAAATCCTGGTTATCGACTCGGGCCTGATGTTCCCCCAGGAAGACATGCCGGGCATCGACCTCGTGCTGCCGGACATCTCGTACCTCCTGCAGCCCGATCGCGAAGTCCTCGGGATCTTCCTCACGCATGGCCATGAAGACCACATCGGCGGCCTGCCATATGCGTTGAAGAAGGTCAACGTCCCCGTCTACGGCACGCGTCTCACCCTCGGGCTCCTGAGGCCAAAGCTGAAGGAGCACCGCTTTCTGCGCGAGGCCGACCTCCGCGAGGTGCGGGTCGGCGACTCGGTTCAGCTGGGTCCCTTTCGCGTGGAAACGATCGCCGTCTGCCACTCCATCCCCGACTCGGTCGCTCTTGCCATCGACACACCGGTGGGAAAGGTCGTCTACACGAGCGACTTCAAGCTCGACCCCTCGCCGCCAGACGGGCTTCCCACGGACATGGCTCGCTTTCGCCAGCTCGGCGACGAAGGGGTGCTGCTCCTGCTCAGCGACTCGACCAACTCAGAGCGAGCGGGGCGCTCTGGTTCAGAGCGCGACCTGCATGCGGCCCTCCAGCGAATCTTCAGCGACGCGCCAGGGCGCATCGTGGTGGCCAACTTCGCATCGAACATCCATCGCATCCAGCACCTGGTGCGTACTGCGATCCAGTTCGGGCGGCGCGTCGCCGTCGTCGGACGCAGCCTGCAGACCAACTTCAAGACGTCTCGCGAGCTCGGCTTTCTGAAGGTGCCCGACGGGCTGACTGTCCCGCTCGAGGAGATCGATCGGGTCCCGCCGTCCAAGCTTCTGCTTCTCACCGCGGGCAGCCAGGGCGAGCCAATGTCGGCGCTGGCGCGCTTTGCTTCGCAGCGCCATCCGTTCGTCAACGTGCTGAAAGGCGATTGGGTCGTGATCTCCGCCCGGCCGATCCCTGGCAACGAGCGAATGGTCCACCAAACGGTGAACAACCTGTATCGCCACGGTGCGCGAGTGTTCTATTCCGAGGTCGGCAACGTGCACGTGACGGGCCACGCGCAGCGCGATGAGCTGCGCGAGATGTTAGACGCCGTGCGCCCGCGAAACTTCATCCCAGTCCACGGCGAATACCGCCAGCTCTTGCTGCACTCGGAGATCGCCCGCGAGGCGGGCATACCAGACGATCGGATCATCGTCGTCGAGGACGGCGAGACGGTGGAGTTCGACGCCGAGACGATCTCACGAGGCGAGAAGGTCGGAACCGGCCTGGTCTACGTCGACGGGCTCGGGGTGGGGGATGTGGAGCAGGTGGTGCTGCGAGATCGCCGGCACCTTGCCGAGGACGGCATCCTGGTCGTGACCGTCACGCTCGACCGCGACACTGCGATCGTCCGAGCCGGCCCAGACATCATCTCGCGAGGGGTCATCGAGCCCGAGCTGTCGACCAGGCTCATGGCCGACGCGCGCGCGGCCGCGGTCGCAAGCATCGCGCGCTTCACGGAGACACGACCCGACGTCAACCTGCTGCAGGAGGCAATCCACGACGCGGTCTCGAGGACCGTCTGGCGCCAGACGCGGCGCCGCCCTATGGTGATCCCCGTCGTCACCGAAATATGAAGTACGAGAAGGAACCAGACCGTTCCTTCTGCGCGAAAGCGCGAGCAGGATGGGACTTACTGATTGCATCGCCCGGTCGGCTGCGCCGACGGGGACCCGGCCGTCAGCTTCATTCGGGCAGATCAAACCCGGACAGGGCCGGCGCTCATCTTCCCGGGATCGGATTTACGGAATAGTGACTCCTGATGACGTTTGGCAGGGATGAGAACCAAAGTTGCGGCCGAGGTGAACTCGGCCGCCCTGCCACGCTGGTAACGCTGTGAAGCTCCCGCCTCTAGCCCTTGTAGCGCCCAGCCTTTGTCCGCGCTGCGATCAGCCGGCCATGATGCTCAACCGCGCCGACGAGTCCCGGTGCGCCCACTGTGGTCTCCAGCTCCACCAATGTGGCAGCTGCCGAGGAGTCGCAGGACCGTTCGACAGGTACTGCGGCTTCTGCGGCCACGAGATGGTGGAAGGGGTTTCGCGTCCGCTCTGGTGGAGGCTCTGGTTCCTGGCGGCGCTGGTTCCGCTGGTCGCGGGTTTGATCTACGGGATCGCGCAAGCGCAAGTGCACCACTAATGTGAGTTTCCTCCCCCGCAGGGGGCAATCAGCAAGTCCAATCCTCATCGCCGCTTGCGCGCAGGGCCCGGTGGGGGGGCGCCCCGAGCCCGAACATCGATGGAGCGAGCGCCAGGCTATCGATTCAGACGATGTCCGCACTCGACGCAGAAGCTATGACGGCCGAGGTTGTGATGCCCGCATGACGGGCAGACGAGGCGGCGCGGCGGGTCCGCCTGCAGCCAACGCTCGTTTTCTCTTCGGTACCAGATGCCGTCTTCCGGTCCGAGCATCCATCGCCGGCCTTCGCTGTCGAGCACGGCAAGATCTCGAACCGCGAGCCTGAACGCTCGGGGCTGCAGGCCGCCCGAGCGGCGCTCGTCGACCAGGAACTTGTATCGGATCTCGGCTTCAGCGAATGGATCGACGGCCACGCGGAGAGTATCGCTCGGGGCGCCTTCTGGAATTTGGTGCCTCCCCGGGCTGGGTGTAGAATCCGCTACGGCTCCAGGGCCCGCAGCATGCGTCGCACCACATCCCGAGGCTCACGTCACTCCACACATGGCACTCGCCGCACCTCGCGCGCGACGCGATCCCGCTCCGCCCGGAGCAAACGCCCCGCAAGACCCCATCTCACGCAGCGCCAGGGACGTGAGATCACCGGCGTCCTGCTCATCCTCATCGCGCTGCTGGGACTGCTCGCCCTCTCGAGCAACGCGGGCTCGATCCTCACCGGCCTTCGCGACTGGCTGGTCGCGGCGTTTGACCGCGCGTGGTTCGTCCCTGTCGGAGCGGCGCTGGCGCTAGGTGCATACCTGCTGTGGCCGAGAGCGCCTCGGCCCCGACCGGTCGACATCGTCTCGGGAGCGGTTGCGGTGATCTCGCTCGTTGGAATCTTCGGCCTGCTGGGACATGGTGGATCGGTTGGTCGTGGGATCGACGGGTCCGTGATCCAGGTGTTCGGCCATGCGGGTGCGTGGGCGGTCCTGATCGCGCTGCTCGTCATCGGCCTGATCGTCACCATTCACTTCAGCCCGGGCGCGCTCCTGGCCACGGTCGTCACCACCGGTCAGGCGGCGTACGCGGAGCGTCTCCGGCTGCAGAACCTGGTTTCACCGCCGGCTGCCGCGAAGGGAAAGGAAGCGAAGCCTTTGCCGGCTACGCGTGACGAGCTGGCCCAGTCGGCCGCCAGCTTTGCCACGCCGCCTCCCGCCCTGGAGCCGGTCAGGCCGTGGGAGCTCGAAGAACCCGGCAACGTCCCCGCGGCCAAAGCCGCCGCCAAGATCGAAAAGCCAGATTCGAACGAAGAATCAGAGCCGCCGCCGGCGCTGCGCGTGGTGGCCGAGCTCGAGGACGACCTGCCCGAGATCGACTGGAAGCTGCCCTCGATCACCCTGCTCGACACCGTGACAGCCCGGCGCGAACGGATGGCGGACGAGATCAAGCGCAACGTCAAGATCATCGAAACCACGCTCGAAACGTTCGGTGTTGCGTGCAAGGTGGTGGGGGTCAACCCCGGCCCGGCGGTCACCCAGTACGAGCTTCAGCCCGGCGCGGGCGTCCAGGTGAAACGGATCACCGCCCTTCAAAACGACCTGTCGCTGTCGCTGGCCGCAGCTCCGCTGCGCATCGAAGCCCCAATCCCTGGGAAAGCAGCGGTGGGGATCGAGGTTCCCAACAAATCGGCAAGCCTCGTCACCATCCGCGAGGTCCTGGAGACCGCCGCCTTCCGCGAGGGCACCAACAAGCTTGCGCTCGGTCTCGGCAACGACGTCTCGGGCCAGTCGATCGTCGCCGACCTGACGCGCATGCCGCACCTGCTGATCGCCGGCGCGACGGGCCAGGGCAAAAGCGTGTGCATCAACGCCCTGATCACCAGCCTCCTGTTCCAGGCCACGCCGGAGCACATGCGTCTTTTGCTCATCGACCCGAAGCGAGTGGAGCTGACCGGGTACAACGGGCTCCCTCACCTGGCCCTGCCGGTGCTCGTCGAATCGCATCAGGCCGCGGCCGCGTTGCGGTGGGCGGTGGCGGAGATGGACCGGCGCTACAAGATGTTCTCGACGGAAGGCGTGCGCAACATCGCCGCCTACAACGACAAGGCGACGCAAAAGCTCGCGCGCCAGCTGCCGTACGTCGTGATCGTCATCGACGAGCTCGCCGACTTGATGATGGTCGCGGCGGGCGAGATCGAGGAGCTCATCTGCCGCATCGCGCAGCTGGCGCGGGCCGTCGGCATCCACCTCATCATCGCGACCCAGCGGCCTTCGACAGACATCATCACCGGGCTGATCAAGGCGAACATCCCGTCGCGCATCGCGTTCGCCGTGGGCTCACAGGTGGACAGCCGTGTCATCCTCGACTCGGGTGGTGCCGAGAAGCTGCTCGGTCGCGGGGACATGCTCTACCAGCCGGTTGACGCGGGCAAGCCGACCCGCATCCAGGGCGCCTTCGTCAGCGACCCGGAGGTTGAGGGGGTCGTCAACTTCTGGAAGTCGCAGGGCGGCCCGCGTTACATGGAGGAGATCCTTGAGCAGGGTGCCGGCTCGGAGTGGGAGAGGGGGGAGACCCAGGAGCGCAAGCTCGATCCACTGTTCGCGCGCTCGGCGCGGGCGGTGGCCGCCGAAGGGTCGGCCTCGGTCTCGCTCGTGCAGCGCAAGTTCAACGTCGGCTACTCGCGGGCGGGGCGCATCGTCGACCAGCTCGCCGAGCACCACGTAGTCGGCAGCTATCAGGGATCCAAGTCGCGAGAGGTGCTGATGAACCTGCCCGACGTCGACGAGCTCCTGGAGCGACTGGGCATCGAATGACTCGGGAGTCCCGGCGCGGGACTTCTCGTCGCAAACTTGACGTAACCGATCCATGAACATCCCCAACGTATTGACGCTCAGCCGGCTGGTGGCGATCCCGCCGCTGATGGTGCTGCTGCTGGTGCGGTTCCCAGGGCACGATCAGCTGGCAGCCGCTCTCTTCATCGTCTTCTCCATCACCGACACCCTGGACGGCGAGATCGCGCGCCGGCGCGGAACCGTGAGCGACTTCGGAAAGTTCCTCGATCCGCTGGCGGACAAGCTCTTCGTCCTTTCGGTCCTCATCGTGCTGGTCCAGGAGGGCCTGGTCGCCGCCTGGGTGGTGGTGATCATCTTTTCGCGCGAGCTGATCATCACCATCCTCCGCTCGGTGGCCGCCGCCCAGGGTCGTGTGATCGCTGCCGCGCCCCTCGGCAAAACGAAGACTGTCATGCAGATGAGCGCAGTGGCGCTCCTGATCCTGCAGCGGCCATATCCAATCGTCGTTCCGCTCGCAGACCTCGCGGTCGGCGTGGCGATCGTCTTCACGATCTGGAGCGGCCTCGACTACCTGTGGCGATTCCGCTACCTGATCGGGCCTTTCGATACCTCGAGCATGGCCGGGCGGGCCGGTCCAAGCGGAGGAGGGCCCTCGCCGGGTGAAACGGGCGATGCGGCGGCGGACGACCTTGGCGAGCTCTTGCTCAAGCAAGGCCTCACCGTCTCAGTCGCGGAGTCGTGCACCGGCGGCCTGGTCGGGACACTCATCACCGACCGGCCAGGCAGCTCGGCCTATTTTGTCGGTGGCGTGATCGCTTACTCGGACGAGGTGAAACGAAGCGAGCTCGGGGTGGCGCCGGCGCTGCTGAAGCGAGTGGGCGCGGTGAGCGGCGAGGTGGCGCAAGCCATGGCCGACGGCGCCCGGTCCCGCTTTAGAACCGACCTGGCGGTCGGCGTTACCGGGATCGCCGGTCCGGACTCGGACGGCTCACACAAGCCGGTGGGCCTGACCTACATTGCCGTCGCCTCGGCCGCCGGGACGGCGTCCCACGAATACAGGTTCGACGGCGACCGCGGGTCCAACCGGCGGCAGGCGGCGCAGCAAGCGCTGCGTCTGCTTGCGGAAGAAGCTCGTTCGGTCGCGAGGGCGAAGACCGCATGAACCTATTGACGAGAGCGAACACTTGTTCGATAATGACGCGACGGCCACCCTACGAAGCTGTGTTAAGCCCATTGCTCTCAGCACCACGACGTAGAACACTCGCCGCAACCACTTAGGAGGCATTCAAGACATTGGAAAAGGAAAAAGAGAAGTCCCTCGACTCGGCGATGGCCCAGATCGTGAAGAGCTACGGGAAGGGTTCGATCATGAAATTGGGTGAGCAGGCGGCGCTGCGCGGCGAGATCACGGTGATCCCGACAGGCGCATTGCTGCTCGACCTCGCGCTCGGCGTCGGCGGGATCCCGCGCGGCCGGGTGACTGAGCTATACGGCCCCGAGTCGGCGGGCAAGACCACGCTCGCCCTTCACGTCATCGCCGAAGCTCAGAAGCAGGGTGGTGTGGCCGCATTCGTTGACGCAGAGCACGCCCTCGACCCTCTCTACGCCTCGCGCATCGGCGTGAAGATCGACGACCTGCTGATCAGCCAGCCTGACACCGGCGAGCAGGCGCTCGAGATCGTCGAGGTGCTGGTTCGCTCCGGGGCCGTCGACGTGATCGTCATCGATTCGGTCGCGGCGCTGGTGCCGAAGGCGGAGATCGAAGGCGACATGGGAGACTCCCACATGGGGCTTCAGGCTCGGCTCATGTCGCAGGCGCTGCGAAAGCTGACAGCAGCAATCTCCAAGTCCAACTGCTCGGTCATTTTCCTGAACCAGCTCCGGGAGAAGGTCGGAATCATGTTCGGAAACCCGGAGACCCAGCCTGGTGGACGCGCACTCAAGTTCTACTCGTCGGTGCGCCTCGACATCCGAAAGGTCGAGGTGATCAAGTCGGGTCTCGATTCGGTCGGAGCTCGGGTGAAGGTCAAGGTGGTGAAGAACAAGGTCGCGCCGCCGTTCCGCTCGGCAGAGTTCGACATCCTCTTCAACGAGGGAATCTCACGCGAAGGCTCGCTGATCGATGCCGCGATCGAGTACAGCATCTTGGAGAAGAGCGGCACCTGGATGTCGTACGGGGACCAGCGGCTCGGCCAGGGACGTGAGAACGTCCGCAACTACCTGCGCGAGAACCCGACGCTTTCCGGGGAGATCGAGGCGAAGGTCAGGGAAAAGGCCGCCGGCGGGACCCCGTCTGCCGTGCTGAAGGCCGCAGGCGTCGTGAGGGCCTCCGCAGGTGCGGACGAGGAGCTCTAGCCGGACAACACCAGCCGGCATTCGCCGGCCACAGGGCAGCGCTCTGGGCACTGGCTTGCGCCTCCTGGGCCGGCGACCGCATTCTCGGGTCGAGATCCAGCGAAAGCTCACGCGGAGGGGATACTCATCGGAGGAGGTCGACTCAGCCCTTGCCCGGCTGGACGAGCTCGGCTACCTGAACGACCTCTGCTTCGCCGAGGGGCTTGTCCGTGTCCGTTCAACGTCGCGCGGTCCGCGCGCTCTCTCGGCGGAGCTCGCCCAACGTGGTGTCGGTCGGGCTCAAGCGGACCGGGCGCTGGCGAGCTACAACGACGCGCTGCAGCTGGCTTCAGCCATGCGGATCATCGAACGAACGTACGGAAAGAGGGAGATCACGGGGTATCGCGAGCTGCTTGGCCGTGTCGGTAACAGGCTCTTGCGCCTCGGCTTCTCAACCACGATCGTGCGCGGTGCCTGCCGGGCCGTGATGTCCGGAACGCCCAGCGTGGACGAAGACTAGAATTTGGGCTTCGCGGGTCGCTTCAAGCGCCCGCAGTCATAGAGCCAACCCGAGGCGGAACCCCGTGGGCTCTGCCATGGTTCCGCACTTTGACAATCGAATAAACGAGGTGCATGTCACATGCCTGTCTACGTCTTCGTACCGCTATTGGTTGTGGCGTTCCTTGTGGCAATCGGCGCCGGTTTTGGAGCTGCTTTCCTGCTGCTCCGGCGCCGGCAGGGCGAGGGAACCAGCGCGCTGGAACTCAAAGCCCAGCAGGCCGTTTCCGAGGCCGAAACCCAGGCCAAGGAGAAGCTGCTCGAAGCCAAAGAGGAAGCGGTCAAAATCCGCACCGCCGCCGAACAGGAGGCCCGCGAGTATCGGGCACAGTCTCAGCAGATCGAAAAGCGTCTTCTTCAAAAGGAGGAGAACCTCGACCGCAAGGGCGAGGATCTCAACCGGCGCGAGCGCGAGCTCGGCAACAAGGAGAAGTCGCTGGACGAGATCCGCGCCCAGCTCGACGACAGCGTCCGCCAGCAGGAGAAGGAGCTCCAACGGGTCGCGAACATGACCCGCCAGGAAGCTCAGGGGATCCTGATGGCTCAGGTCGAGCAGGAGCTTCGGAACGAAGTCGCCCACAAGGTGCGGGAGTCCGAGCTGGCGGCTCGCGACGAGAGCGAGCGCCGCGCGCGCGAGATCGTCACCGAGTCCATCCAGCGCATCGCCGCCGACCAGACCGCCGAGGTCTCAGTCTCGGTGCTGCCGCTTCCGACCGACGAGCTGAAGGGGCGCATCATCGGCAAGGAGGGGCGCAACATCCGCGCCCTGCAGCAGGCGACCGGGATCGATCTCATAGTCGACGACACCCCGGAGGCCGTGATCATCAGCGGCTTCGATCCCGTCCGCCGCGAGGTGGCGCGGGTCGCGCTGAACAAGCTCATCGTCGACGGCCGGATCCATCCGGCCCGCATCGAAGAGATCGTCGCCAAGTCCCGAGTGGAGGTCCTGCAAAGGGTCAAAGAAGAGGGGGAGGCGGCGGTCCTGGAGGTCGGCCTGCAGGGACTTCATCCCGAGGTCGTCCGCCATCTCGGCATCCTGCGTTTTCGCACCAGCTACGGGCAGCAGGTGTTGAACCATTCGAAGGAGGTTGCTTATCTCGCCGCCATGATGGCGGCCGAGATCGGCGCCGACGTCGGCATCGCCAAGCTGTCGGGTCTCTTGCACGACATCGGCAAGTCCATCGACCACGAGGTCGAGGGATCGCACGCGGTGATCGGAGCGGATCTGCTGCAACGACATGGGGTTCCGGCCCCGGTCGTGCACGCGGTGAGGGCTCATCACTACGACGAAGAGCCGCACAGCATCGAGGCGCTGTTGCTGATCGCGGCCGACGCGATCTCCGCTGCCCGCCCGGGGGCGCGCAGGGAGTCGCTCGACGCCTACGTCAAGCGGCTCGAGAAGCTGGAGGAGATCGCTAACTCCTTCCAGGGCGTCCAGCAGTCCTACGCCATCCAGGCCGGACGCGAAGTTCGGATCCTGGTCAAGCCGGAACAGATCGACGACACCGCTGCCCAGCTCATGGCACGGGATATCGCAAAGCGCATCGAAAGCGAGCTCAGCTTCCCCGGCCAGATTCGCGTCACCGTGGTGCGTGAGACCAGGGCCGTCGAGTACGCCAAGTAGTCAATCAAGGGGAGCCCAGCACGGGCTCCCCTTTTTCTTTCCAGCTAGCCTTGGTGCACGGTGGCTGGTGATTTTCGAATTCTATTCCCACCCCACGAAGTCTTCGATTTCGCGGGGACCCCGGGTTGCCTACGTTGTAGGTTGACTTAATGTCGGACGAATTTCGCATATTGTTCGTCGCCGACGTTGTCGGCCACCCGGGTCGCGACGCGGTCAAGGCGCTCCTACCCGGCCTCAAGAAGGAGCTCGCGGCCGACCTTGCGATCGTCAATGGCGAGAACGCCGCCGGGGGCTTCGGCCTGACCGCCAAGATCGCGGCTGAGCTCAAGACCGCGGGCGCCGACGTGATCACGACCGGCAACCACGTGTTTGCGCAGAAGGAGTTCGTGCCCGAGCTGCCACATCTCGAGCGCGTGCTGCGCCCGGCCAACTACCCGCCCGCGGCCCCCGGCACGGGATCGTGCGTGGTCGAGGCCGCCGGGCAGCAAGTGCTCGTCATGAACCTGATGGGCCGGATCTTCACGGCCGAAAACCTGGACGATCCCTTCCGCACGGCCGACGCCATCCTGGCTGCCAATCCGGGCCCCAGGATCGTCTTTTGCGATATGCACGCTGAGACGACATCCGAGAAGACGGCCATGGGCTGGCACCTGGACGGCCGGGCAAGCGCCGTCGTCGGCACGCACACCCACATCCCGACGGCGGACGCGAGGGTGCTTCCGGGTGGCACTGCCTATGTCACGGACGTCGGCATGGTTGGACCCCGCGACAGCTGCATCGGCATGGACAAAGACGTGGTCCTGCAGCGCTTCCTGACTGGCGTTCCCAACCGGTTCGTCGTGGCCTCAGGACCCGTGACTTTCAATTCGGTACTGGTTACCATTAGTGGCTCCACTGGCCGGGCAACGTCTATCCAGCGAATCGACCGCGAACACGTTTGAAGGGGTTCCAGCAACAAATGACCGCCGAGCGCGCTCCAGTAGAGGTGCTGAAGGTTTCGGCTACCTCCAAGCCGGTTGCCGTGGCTGGAGCCATCGCGGGCGTCATCCGCAGCAAGGGCCGGGTCGAGGTCCAGGCCATCGGTGCCGGCGCCATCAACCAGGCCGTCAAAGCGATCGCGATCTCGCGGGGTTACGTCGCTCCCGGAGGCCTTGACCTCGTTTGCATCCCGGCGTTCATCGACATCTCGATCGACGGCGAGGAGCGCACCGGCATCCGCCTGCTCGTGGAGAGCCGGTAACGCAGCCCACGGGGTCGGGGACCCGGGGTCAAGCGCGCTCGTTCAACATCTGGACGATCGGCTGCCAGATGAACTCGGCCGACTCAGAGGACCTGGCGCGGCGATTGCTCGCCGCCGGGTACCACGAGGACTCGCTCGAACGCGCCGACATTGCCATTCTCAACACCTGCGTCGTTCGCCAGGCGTCGGAGGATCGCGTCTACTCCAGGCTGCACGAGCTGAAAGAGTGGAAGACCGCTGAGCGGACAATCGCCGTCACCGGCTGCATCGTCGGCAAGGAAGGTGACGTGTTACGAGGGAGATTCCCCCAGGTCGACGCGGTGGTTCCGATCGGCGAGTACGAGGATTTCCTCGCCAGCCTGGAGGCTCGGTATGACTACTCGCAGGGCGAGGCTCTGCCTCAGGCCGGACGCACAGGGATAAGCCATTACGTACGTGTGATCCAGGGCTGTGACCATAACTGCACCTTCTGCATCGTTCCGAAGGTGCGTGGCCGCGAGCGTCACGTGCCCATGGAGGACGTGGTCGCGGAGTGCCGGCAGGCGGTGGCGGACGGCGCGAGAGAGGTCGTGCTGCTGGGCCAGAACGTGGACGACTACACAGACCCGACGGGGCGGGGAGGTCTCGCCAACCTGGTCCGTGAGGTCGAGCGAATTCCTGGCCTCAAACGCCTCCGATTCCTAACCTCGCACCCCCAGGATCTCGAGGCGGAGCTGCTCGAGGTCATGGCCGCCAGCGACGTGGTGTGTCGAGAGCTCCAGCTGCCCGTGCAGTCGGGTGATGACACCATCCTCAAACGGATGGCGCGCGGCTACCAGATGCGGCATTACCGGGCCATCGTCGACCAAGCCCGAACGCTGATGCCCGACATCGGCCTCGTGACGGACATCATCGTCGGCTTCCCGGGAGAGTCGGAGGCGGCCTTCCAGAACACGCGCGCCTTGCTTGAAGAGATGGAGTTCGACGTCGTTCACCTGGCCATGTACTCGCCGCGCCAAGGTACGTTCGCCGCAAGCCGGATGGAGGACGATGTACCGCACGAGGAGAAGCTCCGGCGCCTCAATGATCTGCTCGCGCTGCAACGTGGAATCGCGGCCCGCAAGACGGCGCGGTGGATCGGCCGCGACGTGGAGGTTCTGATCGAAGGCCTGGATGAGCTCAACCGCCCTTACGGACGGATCCGGCAAGGGAAGCGCGCCATAGTGCTGCGAAGCGGCGACGCAGCACCAGGCCAGCTGATTCAAGTTCGCGTGCTGCAAGCAACCGCCGGTCAGGTCTTGGGAGTGCTCAACCCCGCGAAATCAGAGCCCGCGGCGTGATTTCGCGGGGACCCCTAAGGGCAGCGTGACCGAAACTGCTCTCACCCCGGTGATGCGTCAGTACCGGGAGGCGAAAGAGCAGCATCCCGACGGAATCCTGATGTTCCGGCTCGGCGACTTTTACGAGATCTTCTTCGAGGACGCCGAGACCGCTGCGCCCATCATGGGCGTGACGCTCACGTCCAGGCCTTTGGGCAAGAGCGGCCGCGCCCCGATGTGCGGGGTACCTCACCACGCATGGCATGCCTACGTCGGCAAGCTCCTGCGGGCCGGCCACAAGGTCGTCATCTGCGACCAGGTTGAGCCCGCCGGCAAGCACAAGGTTGTTCGCCGGGACGTGACGCGCGTGCTGACGCCAGGGACTGTGGTCGAAGACGCGTATCTCGACCCGTCTCGCGCGAACTACCTGGTCGCGGCGTGGACGCGCGGTGCAGATGCCGGCCTCGCTGCATGCGAGGTGTCCACCGGCGAGCTGCTCCTGTGCCAGCTGCCACGCGAGCGCCTGGCCTCCGAGCTGCAGCGCCTTGCGCCGGCCGAGCTGCTCACTCCACCGGCCATCGAGGAGTACCGGTTCGATCCCGTGCGCGGGCAGCAGCGCCTGCGCGACGTGCTGGGGATCGCCTTTCCGGCCTCGGTCGGCGCGGCCGACGCTCCCCTCGCCGTGGGCGCCGCAGGGGTCGTGCTCGACTACCTGAAGCAGAACCAGGCCCGCATCGCCCCAGGGTCGTTCAGCGTTCGCACCTACTCGCCGGATTCGACGATGTCGCTGGACGCGGCGACTGTACGCAACCTGGAGCTGCCTGCGCTGACCGAGCTGATCGACCGCACGAGGACACCGATCGGGGCCCGGCGCCTGCGTGCCTGGCTCGGGGCGCCGATGCGCGATGCCGAGTCGATCGAGCTGCGCCTCGGAGCCGTGGCCGAGCTCGTCTCGTCCGCCGACCTGCGAGAGGCTCTGGCGGCGGCACTGAAGCCGGTTGGCGACCTCGAACGGCTCACCTCGCGCGCCGCTCAGGGCCACGCGAACGCCAGGGAGCTCGTCGCGCTGCGCCGCGCCCTGGAGGCGATTCCCGCACTCAAGGCGGCAGTCTCCGCGTGTCAGGCCCTCGTCATCCGGGAGCTGGCTGGGGAGATCAGCAGCACGCCGGAGCTCGCGGAGAACCTCTCGCGCGCCCTGGTCGAGGACCCGCCCCTGGTCGCGCGTGACGGCGGGGCGATCAGGGCCGGTTTCGATTCCGAGCTCGACGGCATCGCGGAGGCGTCTCGCAGCGCGCGCGAGTGGATCGGCGCCCTCGAAGCATCCGAGCGTCGCCGCACGGGGATCCGATCACTCAAGGTCGGGTTCAACAAGGTCTTCGGTTACTACATCGAGGTGAGCAACGCGAATGCGGTCGCCCTCCCAGGCGACTACGTTCGCAAGCAGACGCTGACGGGCGCCGAGCGCTACCTCACGCCCGAGCTCAAGGAAAAGGAAGCGGTGGTGCTCACCGCCCAGGAGCGCATCGCCCAGCGTGAGCTGGAGCTCTTGCGCGACCTCGGGGCGGCCGTCGCCGAGTCCTCCTCCATCTTGCGATCGAGCGCGCAGGCCATCGGGATGATCGACGCTCTGCTGAGCCTGGCGGCGACCGCCGCCGAGCACGCATGGCGAAGGCCAGAGGTCAACGCCGGTGTAAAGCTCAGCATCAAAGTTGGGAGACACCCGCTGGTGGAGCGTGGCCTGCCCGCGGGCGTATTCGTCCCGAACGACCTGGAGCTCGATCCAGACGGGGACCAGATCGTGATTCTCACCGGTCCCAACATGGCGGGCAAGTCGACCTATCTCCGGCAGGCGGCCGTGATCGTGCTCCTGGCGCAATGCGGCAGCTTTGTGCCGGCCGAAAGCGCGGTCGTAGGCCTCGCCGATCGCATCTTCACACGGGTGGGAGCACACGATGACATCACGGCCGGCATGTCGACCTTCATGGTCGAGATGACCGAAACGGCGAACATCCTGAACCACGCGACGCGATCCTCGCTGGTGATCCTTGACGAGGTGGGGAGGGGGACCTCGACCTATGACGGCTTGTCTATCGCCCAGGCCGTGGTCGAATACCTGCACGACTCACCCAGGCTCGGGTGCCGCACGCTGTTCGCGACGCACTACCACGAGCTGACCGCGCTCGCGGAAAGACTGCCGCGCGTGAGCAACCAACGGGTCGAGGTGCTGGAGGATGGCGAGACGGTTCGCTTCCTCCACCGCGTCGTCCCGGGCGGCGCCGACCGGTCTTACGGAATCCACGTGGCGGCCCTGGCGGGCCTGCCTTCAGGCGTCATCGCGCGGGCGCGACAGGTGCTCGGAGAGCTGGAGCGGCAGCGACCGCTCGAGCCTCCCGAGCTGCAGCTCGGCCTACCGATTGAGCTCGCACCCGATCCCCTGCGCAAGGAGCTGGAGGAGCTTCAGCCAGACTCGCTCAGCCCGCTCGAGGCGTTGCAAAAGCTGTACGAGCTCCGCGCGCGGCTCTCGCCGTGAGCCAGTCCATTCACCTCCTCGCTCCCGAGGTCGCGGACGCGATCGCGGCCGGCGAGGTGATCGAACGTCCGGCCTCCGTGGTCAAGGAGCTGGTCGAGAACGCCCTCGACTCCAGGGCGCGGCGCATCAACATCGCCGTGCGCGGAGCGGGCAGGACGTCGATCCGGGTCAGCGATGACGGCTCCGGAATCGCGGCTGACGAACTGTCGATCGCCTTCGTGCGCCATGCCACGAGCAAGGTGTCCAGGCTCTCAGATCTCGACTCGATTGTCAGCTTCGGCTTCCGCGGCGAGGCCCTGGCCAGCATCGCGGCTGTCTCCGACGTCGAGTGCTCGAGCGGCGGCGCAGTGATTCGAATCCACGCCGGCGAACAGGTCGAGGCGGGGTCCGGCCCATTGCTCCCAGGCGTGACGCTCGAGGTGCGTGATCTCTTCGCCAACGTGCCGGCGCGATTGAAGTTCTTGAAGAGCGATGCGACCGAAGTCGCAGCGATCAAAGACGTCGTCGGCGCGTTCGCGCTGCTGCATCCACACGTGCGGTTCCACCTCACGATCGATGGCCGTGTTGCGGTGAGCACGACCGGTGACGGCGACCGGCGGCGCGCGATCGCCGCGGTCTTTGGCGCACCCGTCGCGGCCGAGGTGCTCGAGATCGTCGGTATGCCACTTGCTTCCGGGATGGTGAGCCAGCCCCGCCTGAGCCGCGGCAGCCGGGACGGGATCGTGCTGGCGGTGAACGGCCGGCCGATCAGCTCTCGTGCGCTGGTCTACGCGCTCGAGGAGTGCTACCAGGGCCGACTCGAGCGCGGACGCCATCCGGTCGCGGTGATCGACATCGGAATCGACCCAGAGCTGGTCGACGTCAACGTCCACCCGGCAAAGAAGGAAGTCAGGTTCCGGGACGAAGGCACAGTTTTCGCGGCCCTTCAGCGAGCCGTGCGCGCCGCACTCGACGGCAGCGAACCGTTCCGGTACCGGCCTGTCGAGCCGATGCAGCCGGTCGGCGAGGCTCATGTCACACCACAGCTCACGATTCACGAGGCAGCGATTGCCCTGGCGACCGCCGAACCGGCCGTGGCGCGTCACGTCGAGCCCGCGGTGCTTCGCCCGATCGGCCAGGCGGGCCCCGGATACCTCGTGGCAGAGGGACCGCACGGCCTCGTGCTGGTCGACCAGCACGCCGCGCACGAGCGCGTGCTCTACAACCGACTGCTGGACCGCCTCCGCTCGGGCCGCGGAATGAGCCAGCCACTGCTGGTCCCGCAGGCGGTGGATGTCGAGCCGGCCTTGATCGCGGCAGCTGCCGACCACCGGGCCGACCTCGCCAACCTCGGCCTCGAGTACGAGGAGTTCGGGCCGCGAAGCCTGCGCATCACCGCCGTGCCGGTCGAGATGCCCGCCGGGCGTGCGACCGCCGCGGTGCAGGAAACGCTGGCGGCGCTCGCCGAGAACCGCGGCGACGGAGCGCTGGAACAGGCCGCCGCCGCGCTCGCCTGCCACTCCGCCGTGCGCTTCGGAGACATCCTGGACGTCGCCGAGCAGCGCCGCCTGCTCGCCGACCTCGAAGCCACGGAGGAATCGGTCACGTGTCCTCACGGGCGCCCCACCCGGCTGCTCGTCGAATGGCAGGAGCTGACGCGGCACTTCCGCCGCAACTACTAGCTCGTTGCAGGTTCCGGTTGTCGTCGGCCCGACAGGCATCGGCAAGTCTCAGCTGGCGTTTCGGCTCGCGCTTGCGCTCGGCGGAGAGATCGTGGTGGCGGACTCGAAACAGGTCTATCAGCGGCTCGACATCGCGACCAACAAGCCTCCTCCAGAACAGAGAGACCGCGTTCGATATCACATGGTCGACTTCGTCGACCCGGCCGGTGGCTTCAACGCCGCGCAATTCGTGGAGGGAGCGCGGGCGGCCATAGCGGACATCGCGACACGCGGTCGCACGGCCATCGTCGAAGGCGGCACGATGCTGTACGTCGACGCGCTGTGCGACGGGTTCAGCCTCACGGGAGTGCCACCGAACGCGGAGCTGCGCGCTCAGCTCGAAGCCCTCGACCCATTCGCACTCCGTGAGAGGCTGCTGAGCCTCGATGCGGATCCCGGTGTCGACCTCCAGAATCCGGTCCGTATGATCCGAGCCATCGAGGTGCTGCAGGCTGCCGGTCCGCCGCTGCGACGCCTTCGTACGCGCACGCCCCCACCGTGGGAAGCCCTGCGCATCGGGCTGACCGCGCCTCTGGACGTGATCGATCGTAGGCTCGATGAGCGCAGCCGCCGCCAGGTCGAGCGAGGCCTCGTGGCGGAGACGCGATCCGCGCTCGAGGCAGGCGTTCCAGAATCCGCCCCCGTTCTGACGGGAATCGGTTACGCCGACACGCTGGTTCACATCCACGGCGACCTGACGCTCGAGGAGCTGCCGCTCGCGATGGCACGCTCGAACCGCCGCTACGCGCGCAGGCAGCTGCGCTGGTGGCGGCGCGATCCACGCGTTCGATGGTTCGAGATCGAGCCCGATCCTCTGCCCGCTATCCTCAATTACGTGAAGGGCGCGGCATGAGCAAAACTGTCCATCCGGGAGCGAGCCGCCTGAGCAAGATTCCCCCCTATCTCTTCGCCGAGATCGATCGGAAGGTCCAGGAGAAGAAGAGGGCCGGCGTCGACGTGATCTCACTCGGAATCGGCGATCCGGACCTGCCCACGCCTCAGCGCATCGTCCATGTGCTGCAGGAGGCGGCCGCGGATCCCGCCAACCACCGCTATGCGTCTTACTTCGGCCTCGCCGAGCTGCGACAGGCCATCGCCGATTGGTACGGCAATCGCTCAGGGGTGACGCTGGATCCGACCACGGAGATTCTCCCCACGCTTGGATCCAAGGACGGCATCGCACACGTGCCGTTGGCGCTGGTCGACCCTGGTGACATCGTGCTTGCGCCCGATCCTGGCTACACCGTTTACGTGACCGGCGCGCTCATGGCGGGCGCAGAGCCGCACATCATGCCGCTTACCGCGGGCAACCACTGGCTGCCTGACCTGGACGCGATCCCAGACCGCGTTGCACAGCGCGCCAGGCTCATGTGGCTGAACTATCCGAACAACCCGACGGCCGCGGTTGCCGATCGCGACTTTCTCGAGCGCGCGGTTGCGTTCTGCCGCCGCCACGACATCATCCTGTGCCACGACGCGCCGTATTCCGAGATCGCCTTCGACGGCTACCGGCCGCTCACCCTCTTCGAGATCCCCGGCGCGAAGGAGATCGGCCTTGAATTCCACTCGCTATCGAAGACGTTCAACATGACCGGCTGGCGCATCGGTTGGGTGTGCGGCCGAGCGGATCTGGTCGGCCTGATCGGCCAGCTCAAGACCAACATCGATTCAGGGATCTTCCAGGCGGTTCAATGGGCGGCGATCGAGGCGCTGAGTGGGGGAGACCAGGAGACGCGTGCGGCGTGCGATGTATACGCGAGGCGTCACCGGCTGGTCGCGGATACGCTCAACGACCTCGGCTGGAGCATCAAGCCTCCGCGCGCCACCTTTTATGTATGGGCGCCTGTGCCGGACGGCTATGACTCAATCGGGTTTGCCAGCCGAGTGCTCGACGAGGTCGGGGTCAACATCACGCCAGGCGTCGGCTTCGGCGCGCATGGCGAAGGCTACTTCAGGCTTTCGGTCACGGCGCCAGATGCAAGGCTCGAAGAGGCGATGGCGCGGATGAGGAAGCTCAAGCTCTGAAATCCCCACGAAATCCGAGGCTTCGCCGCGATTTCGTGGGGGCCCCTTTTAAATGATCACGACCAGGTCGCCGCGAGAGCGGGCGTATCTCGTCGGCGTTTTGCTTCCAGGCTCAACCGAGCAGTCGGTGCACGAGCAGATGGTCGAGCTGGCGGATCTCGCGCGGACGGCAGGCGCGGACGTTGTCGGCTCGGACGTGCAGCGGCGAGGCCAGGTCGACGCCAGGCACTTCATCGGCATGGGCAAAGTTGAAGAGCTGCGCGCCATGAAGCTCGAAGGCGGATTCGACGTGATCATGTGCAACGAGGACCTGAGTCCCCGGCAGCAGCGAAACCTCGAGCTCGACTTGAAGACCAGGGTGTTCGATCGCACCGAGGTGATCCTCGAGATCTTCGCCCAGCACGCCCGCACGCACGAGGGCCGCCTCCAGGTCGAGGCGGCCCGGCTTCACCACCTCTTGCCACGCCTGATCGGGGCCTACGCCTACGACCGCCAGGTCGGTGGCCGGCGAGGCGGCGTCGGAGCCCGCGGTGGCTTCGGTGAGCAGCAGATCGAGGTGGAGCGGCGCCGCATCCGCCGGCGGATGCGAGATCTCGAACGGCAGATCGAGCAGGTTCGCACTCAGCGCCACCAGCAGCGGACCGGGCGGCGCCGGGCCGCCCTGGAGACGGCCGCGATCGTGGGCTACACCAACGCCGGCAAGTCGACGCTGCTGAACGCGCTGACCGGAGCGGGCGTGCGCGCCGAGCAGAGGCTCTTCGCAACGCTTGATCCCACGACGCGCAAGGTTGCGCTGCCGGCGGGCCGCGAGCTGCTGATCACCGACACGGTGGGTTTCATCCAGAAGCTGCCGACCGACCTGGTGGCCGCCTTCAGGGCGACGCTCGAGGAGGTCACCGAAGCCGACCTGATCGTCCAGGTCATGGATGCCAGCTCGCCCGCCGTCGACGAACAGGCCGAGACGGTGGAAAAGATCCTGGGCGACCTTGGCGCGGCAGAAAAACCGCGAGTGGTGGCTCTCAACAAGATCGATCTCCTGGGACCCGCCTCCAGGCGCCGCGCCATCGGCGCGCTGTCGAGCCACTACCCGGGCGCGGTGCCCATCTCGGCCACCAAGCAGACCGGCTTTACCGAGCTGCTGGGCGCGATGGACCAGGCCAGCCGCAGCGACATCGTGAACCTGGAGATTCTCGTGCCTTATGGAAGCGAGCGCGTGCTTGCCGCACTACGAAAGGTCGGTGGAGTGGAGCGCACCGAGTACGTCGACGGCGGGACCAGGGCGTGGGGCTGGGTGCCCCGGCACGAAGCCCGCCGCTTCCAGGCCTACCAATCCTGAATGCGCCGTGCGCGCGCTCTTAGGTTTAAGGTGCGCCCTGCGCGCGCTCTTGGGTTGGTGCGCCCTGCGCGCGCCCGGCCCTAGCGGAACATCCTGATCACGCCGCGGACCACCCCGACCAGGCTCACGTTCGTGGTCACGATCGGTTCGTAGGCCGGGTTCTCGGCGATCAGCTTGACGTGGCCGTTGCCGCGCTCGAAGCGCTTGACGGTCGCGTCCCCGTCGACCAATGCGACGACGATCGTCCCGTTGGGCGCGTCCTGCTGAGGCCGCACCAGGACGAGGTCGCCGTCCAGGATGCAGGCGTTGATCATGCTGTCGCCCCGGACGCGGAGCAGGAAGAAGCCGTCCTGCGCCAGCTCGGGCGACAACAGGAGGTGGTCCTCGATGTTCTGCTCGGCCAGGATGGGAGCGCCGGCTGCGACGTTGCCCACGATCGGGACCGAGACGGCGTTGCGCCTCTGGGTGTCGACGCTCACGTCCTGGACCAGCTGCACGGTGCGCGACTTGCTGGGGTCGCGCTTGATCAGGCCGCGCCGCTCCAGCTGGTTGAGGTGGTTGTGGACGGTCGAGCTCGAGCTCAAGCCGACGTTTTCGCCGATCTCGCGCACGCTCGGCGGATAGCTGCGGTCACGAGTCACCTTCCGGATGTAGTCGAGGATCTTGGTCTGCCGTTCGGTGAGCTGTTCGGTCAATTTGTTCTCATCTCCAGCGCGTGGTGGGTCCGTTGGGGGCCATCCTAGCACTCTTGTGCGCCAAGTGCAAACCTTTGTTCGGTGCTCTTGACTTTCGAACACCTGTTCGCTACATTGAGCGCCGAACAGATGTACGCCACTGGATACGGAATCCACCCTCTGCGCTCGGCGCGACGCATCCGGCCGGCCGGCCGCCTGGTCGCTGTGATGCTGCTGGCCCTGTCGGTCAGCCTCGGGCTGGCCCTGGTGGCCCACGGCGGCACGGCCGCCCAGGATGCGACCGTCGTGGTGCAGCCGGGCGATACGCTCTGGTCGATCGCGGCGCAGCGCTACCCGTCTGACGACGTTCGAGCTCGAGTGGGGGACATCGAGCGAGCCAACGGGCTCCAGAGTCCGGTGATCGAGGCGGGGGAGATCCTGCGGCTTCCGTCCTAGCCAAGGCGTAGCCTCGAAGGGTGGAGATCGTGCTGGTGACCCGCCAGGGCTGCCACCTCTGTGACGAAGCGCTAGGCGAATTGCGCTCTCTCGGCGTCGAGCCCGAGCTGCGTGACGTCGACGAGGACGAGGGACTCCACGCCCTCTATGACTGGCGCGTACCGGTGGTCCTGGTCGGCGGTCGCGTGGTCGCGGAGGGCCGGATCGACCGCGACCGGCTCAGCAAAGCCTTGCCGGCGGTCTGATCGGCCTGCTGTCCCTCGACTGTGATCACGCAAGCCGGGTCGCCCCGCAGGACGCAAGCTTCCTCGGTGATCTCGATCTCGACGCCGTGGTGCGCCGCGGCGCCCTGGATCACTCCGCGAACGGCGGCACACGCAGCAACCCCAGCTCCTGGTCCGGATTGGCCTGGTCGGCCAGATAGTTGTGATCCGCCGGCCGTCCTGAACCCGTCAGCACCTGGTTCCAGGTCGGCGCACCGAACGCCTCCACGACGTAGATCCGCATCCCGTCGAGGATCACGCCCTGCACTGAACCAGGTAAGCAGGGAGGAAGGGTCCGGTCGCCCTACAAATGCCCGGCTCTAGCTCTAGGTAATGCTCACGATAATGACTGATATCGTTACGATATGGACGCTGGAAGCTGAATGTCTGATCGCCGTAACGGGATGTGGCTGGACACTTCAGCAAGGGCGCTATGGGTGCGCTCCTTGGGGGCTCGGCACGCTGAGTACGTAAGCTGCCGGATCGCTCAGCCGGGCTCCTCTCGTGCGGGCGCTGCCCCGCCAGAGGAGGCCCGCGCTGCGGCTGACCGCATAGATGACGCGCGCAACGTATCAGCAGACAGCAGACAGCAGTACCTGTTTCCTCGTCGCGTGAAGTCAGAGGCCAACAGGGGATCCGAAGGGCTGGGGGGGCGCCGGGGCCCCAGCTACAGGTGAGCAGGCAGGCCCGATTCATTGCGACCTTTGATCGGGGAGTAGCGGCGCATCCTGAGCGACCGATTTTCATGCTGACACTTACGGGGCCTGGGTTGGATTACGACGGTGTTAAGCGGGGGCTACAGGCTTTCCGGCGCCTGTGGCGGGCTCGCTACGGCTGGATCGAACATCACGGGGCATGTGAGCAGAACCCACGGGATACCGGGCTTCACGTACAGGCTGCCTGCTTCATGGAAGCCAGGTGGGTTGACTTTGAGGTGGTACGGCCAATGTGTGTAGCTGCAGGCTTCGGGGCACGCTTCGAGATTGCAGTAGCACGGGAGGCAGTTGCTCGGTACGTCTCAAAGTCGATGGGGCGGTATCTAGCTAAGGCTCCTGTGAGTCAACGACCATTGACTACTCGGGGGTGGGCGCCTCCGATAGTTTCGGCTGCTGCTGGGGAGGGGCGGACGAGATTCGTTAAGAGGGCGGGCTGGGCTAAGGCGGTGGATGCCCGAGTGCGCTCAGGTGAGCAGGGCCGGATTCGGTGACAGTGCGGACTTCGGATCAGCAAGATCGGGAATGGGCACTCTGGAAGGTCGGCTACCGGCTACAGGTTGCTGCTGCTGGTTGTGCGTCGCATGACCTAGGTACAACTTGTGAGGTCTGCCGGGTGTGGTGGCAACGGCGGATTGCTGAAGCGGCTCTGCCGGGTTCCAAGCGGATCTTCCCGGGATCGCGGGCATATCGGATTGATGCTGCTGAGGATGCCAAGTTACGGGAGGCAGATCGCCGTATGCGGGCCTATGGCTGGGTGTCAGATAAAGGTTTCATAGGTCCGGTGCACGGCGCGCAGGTGGGGTTCTGGGTGTTAGCTAGGGATGGCTCAAGACTGAGGGACTACGTAGGCCCCTACATGCAGGCAGCACTGCAGAAACTCGATCGGTCACCACGGTCAGAAGAAATCGCTACAGAATCGGCGGCGCTGTTCGCAAGGCTTCAGGCTCGCGGGTTCACCTTTGAGGAGGACTGATGTGCAGGCACGTATGGATGCTTACGGCTCGGTCGATGAATCAACTTGCGAATGGTGCTCGGGCCTTCGGCGGGCTCAAGAACGTCAGGCGGTACTGGAAACTCGGCGGCGGTCTAGCCTGGCTGAGCTTCTACAGGAGCAAAGGGCAACGCGGTCAGGGCTTGATCGAATTCGGGCTCGTGTTCGCTTTCACCGGCGCGATGGTTGGCTTGATCTGGCTACTGATTACCTCACGGGCGGCTGAGCTTGGGTTCAATCCTGTCTGGTGGGTGATTCACTTGATGTTCAGTGGTTGGGCGGACTGGATGTGGGCCGGTCAGATGCCATGAGTCATCACCGAAGGTCCGGCTCTACGGACCGCATCGCGCAGCGTTCACAGTTCGGTCGTGATGACCCGGGAAAGCGGGCTGAGAATCGGCTATATCCTCTGCGGCATATACTGGGTGGCATCATGGAGCTACTAGGGGTGGTGGGTGCGGCTCGCTATCAGGCTAGGACTGGTAGGCTCTACGTGGCTTGTGATGCCCCTGGCGGCTGTCTGATGGCAGCAGTCGAGGATGTTTATGCAGGTGAGGTCGAAGACGGCGTAGAGGGCACGCTGTGGCTCTGCACGCTGCACGCTGCGTGGTGGCGGCGGCTGGTTGCTGAGACAATCCATCGTGACCTACGGCAGGCAGCTAAGGCAGCGCGTGTTACGTTAACTGGTGGCCGGGTGAGTCGGAGTCAGGCAGCTAAAGACCGATGGGCACCACAATAGATGGAGTCTCTATGTATTCGATCTGTCTTCAACTTCAACCATCATCATGGTAGCGCTGCGCTTTACTGACTGTTCTACCGTCCATGAGCCAGCGGTCAGCCGTGTGCCAGAAAAATCGGGATTTGCGCTCGTTTGGCGCCAACGGTCCCCATTTGCAGGAGGTGAATTCAATCGGTCGGCGCAACAGCGGGCTGACGGGGCGACTCTGAGAGTAACTGCGCAAGGACCTCGTGAGGTTCGAGCCAATCCAGCGTCTTGCGGGGACGTCGATTCATTTCGTCAGACACGAACTCAAGGTGTTCTGCGCTGTGCACGGACAGGTCCGTGCCCTTAGGGAAGTACTGGCGAAGAAGTCCATTGGTGTTCTCGTTCGAGCCGCGCTGCCAGGGCTTGGCAGGGTCACAGAAGTAGATCTCGAGGTCGGTGGCGGCACGGATCTTGGCGTGATTTGTCATCTCGTTGCCCTGGTCCCAAGTCAGTGACTTCCATAGCGTCTCAGGCAGTCGCTTGGTGGCGGCGACCATGGCCTTCTCGACTTCCTCGGCACTCTGCCCATTGGGCAAGTGCAACAAGATGAGGTAGCGAGTCTTTCGCTCGACCAAGGTGCCGATGGCTGAGCGTCCGTACTTGCCGATGATGAGATCGCCCTCCCAGTGACCTGGGACAGCTCGGTCTTCAACCTCGGCTGGACGCTCGCTGATATTGATCATGTTTGGGATTCGACCCCGGCGTTCCTGACTCTTGCGGTGTGGCCTGCGCAGCGCCCTGCCGGTGCGCAGACACACGGCCAACTCGCGGCGCAACGCGCCTCGTCCTTGAACGTAGATCGATTGGTAGATGGTCTCGTGCGACACCTGCATCTCCCGATCATCTGGAAACTGCTTGCGCAGCTGACGAGAGATCTGCTCCGGGCTCAACTTCTTCACTAGCTTGGCCTGTACGAGTTCGCGCAGCGCGGCGTTCTTCGCCAGCTTGGCCGTCTTGGGTCGCGACGCTAGTCGTTTCATTCGCTCCTGGGCCAGGCTGGGTCGATAGTTCCAGGGCTGGGACCGTGGCTTGCCCACCGGCTTGACCTGGAGTCGTGACCGACTCCGGTACAGCTGATGCCGCATGTTCTGCCGCAGCTCGCGGAACACAGTCGAGGGAGCTCGACCCACTGCCTGGGCTATCCGGCGGATCGACTCACCGCGCTCGATGCCAGCGAATATCTCCTCTCGTTCGCCGATTGACAGGTACCGACCACTTGACGCTTCTGGAACGGGGCGTGGAAGCACTCCGCCAGCCTGAACGAACCAGCGGTTGCCGCTCTCTTGAGCGACGCCGGCTGCCGCCGCCGCCTCAGTCCGAATAGTGCCAGCTCTGACGAGCTCCCAGAACCGACGCTTCTCTTCACGTTTCGGCAACCGCATGCAACGCCTCCTTCGGGTGGGTGTTGCAACGACTCCATGAACCCAAG
>PLYZ01000010.1:0-16151 GCA_003151935.1 Candidatus Dormiibacterota bacterium
GCGGCTCGAACGAGAACACCAATGGACTTCTTCGCCAGTACTTCCCTAAGGGCACGGACCTGTCCGTGCACAGCGCAGAACACCTTGAGTTCGTGTCTGACGAAATGAATCGACGTCCCCGCAAGACGCTGGATTGGCTCGAACCTCACGAGGTCCTTGCGCAGTTACTCTCAGAGTCGCCCCGTCAGCCCGCTGTTGCGCCGACCGATTGAATTCACCAGTCCGATAAGGCCCGCCTGACGACAAACGGGCGAAATCGGCGCGGCCCCGATCTAGCTGGGGACTAGCTCCTTCACCAGGTCCCGCTCCTGCAGGAGCTCTTCGGTGGTGATCCTGATCCTCTCCTTGGCGTCGTCGTCGTGCTGCAGACCCGGCACCACTTCCCAGATGCTGCCGTCGGAGCGGACCGGGAACCCGAACTGGAGCCACTCCGGCACACCGTATTCTCCGCGGCTCACCACCGCCAGAGAGTGCCAGTCGCCCCACGGCGTCGCCGTGCGGATGCTTTTCACCGAGTCGATCACCGCGTTGGCGGCGGATGCCGCGGAGGACAGGCCCCGCGCCTCGATGACTTTCGCGCCGCGCGTCTGCACATCCTTGATGAACTCTTTCTTCAACCATCCGTGGTCTGTGATCACATCGAAGACGCCCATGCCCGCGATCCGGGCATTCCTGGCGTCCGGGTACTGGGTCGCGGAGTGGTTGCCCCAGATCGCCAGGTTCGAGACGACCGAGACCGGCACCTTCGCCTTTTTCGCGAGCTGGATCTTGGCCCGGTTCTCGTCCAGCCGGGTCATGGCGAACCACCGCTCGGCCGGGATCTCAGGCGCATTCGAGCGCGCGATGTAGCAGTTGGTGTTGCAAGGGTTGCCGACGACAAGGATCCGCACGTCGCCCGCCGCGCGAGCCGCGATCGCCTTGCCTTGCGGCCCAAAAATGCCACCGTTCACAGAGAGCAGATCTCCACGCTCCATCCCGGCTTTGCGCGGAACCGAGCCGACCAGCAGCGCCCAGTTGGCGCCGTCGAACGCCTCCTCCGTTTTGCTGGTCAGCACCATGTCGTGAAGCAGCGGAAAGGCGCAATCGTCGAGCTCCATCGCCACGCCTTCCAGGGCTTTCATTGCCGGCTCGATCTCAAGCATCCGCAGCACGATCGGCTGGTCGGGACCCAGCAGCTGGCCCGATGCGATTCGGAACAGCAGCGCGTAACCGATCTGCCCGGCGGCGCCGGTGACCGTGACGTGGACGGGCTTGCGCGACCCGGCGCCGATGGAGCTCATTGCTCCAAATCCTAGCCGCAAGATCTGGCTCGAGCGGCCCGACTCGAGTCAGCGGTCCGGCTTGACCACCCGCGAGAGACCGGGAAAATGCTTGGAGTTGAAGGTCGCCAGGTCGTTCGCGCTCTCGATTGCGCTGGCCGCGATGAGTGCATCACCCATCTGAACCCCGTGGGATCGGGCGTACTTTGCCAGCTGCTCTCCGGCGACTTCGCCCGTCGATGCTTCGATAGAGATGGCGGTCAGGCTCCGGAACAGAGCGCCGATAGCCGGCCGCTCGGCGGGTCGCGAACGGGCTCGAATCTCGGCGCGGCTGACGGGCGAGTAACGCAGGGCGATGCCTGCCGCGCGTTGAGCCCTAAGCCATCCGACGGTGGCCGAGTTTCCCCGCAGCACCTCGATGATCACGTCAGAGTCGAGGATCACGGCGCAACAGATCCACGCCGATCGCGACGCAATCTGCGCACGTACTCATCGGTCGAGTGGAGGTCCGTCCGCCGCGCCCAGATGCCGGCGGCGGCAGCCAACGCCCGTTCGAAGTCATCAGGTTCCTCGGCCCGTGCCAGCTTCTCGTCAATCGCATCTCGAATGATCTCCGAGACCGTTTTCGAAGACGTCCTGGCGGCTGCCTTGAGCTGTGCAACCTGCCCGTCGTCCAGATAGATTTGAGTCCGACGCATGGTGTACGTAACATACACCAAGACCGGCCAACAGTCGGCGGCGATTGCGGTCGGCGGCCTGGGCGGGAGATTGGTCCTAGAGGCGCAGAACCTAGCCTCCGCCGCATCCGTTCGAACCCGGGTCGAATGCCAGAGCGAGCGCGTGGTGGAAGATGAAAAGAGAGGCGCCGATGGCGAGGACGAATGCTGCGACGACGGATAGGGCCACGAGCCTGGCGCGGCGCCTCACTTCACATGAAACGGCGCGGCCTCCCCTTAGGTTTCGGAGCTTTGCGGCTGCAAACCCAACCGGAGGAACCACAGCAGGGCCGTGAGGCTGTAGCCGTCCTGGATCTCGCCCTGCCGGATGAGCGCCGGCAGCTCCGAGATCGCAATCCATTCGACACGGTCGGACTCGCTCGAGTCCAGCGGTTCGCCAACGTGCTCTGCGCCGGCGGCCAAGAACACGTTGAACCGCTGATCCATCAAGCCGATGAAAGGAAAGTAGGAGAAGAGCCTGGTCAGGGGTCCGGGACGCCAGCCGGTTTCTTCCAGCGTCTCGCGCCGGGCTGCTTCGATCGGGTCTTCGCCCGCCTCGACCCGGCCCGCCGGGATCTCCCACCCGGTCGAGTCCGTGATGAAGCGGTGCCGGTGGATGAGCAAGACGCGGCCGCCGGCGACGGCCACGACGCCGGAGGCATCGCCCGGCATCCGCACGACGTGGTGCTCGAAGCGCTCTCCGCCCGGCAGCTCGACATCGACGAGCGCCACGGACACCCACGGGCTCGCGTACACCGCCCGCTCGCCATGAACCACCCATCTCATCTGAAGCCTTCCCCCTCCGGTTCGAAGAGCTCGTCCTCGGCCAGGCGGCGGGCGAAGCACAGGAACCCGCTGTGGGCGACCATGCGGTGGGAAGGTCTCAGGCTCCGGCCCCGCACCGTCCAGCCTCGCTGCAGCAGCTCGAAGACCTCGAGCATCCCAAAGCCGCGTACCTCGCGCAGGCATTCGAAGAACCGCTGGACCTGGCTCACGTTCGGGCAGAAGGCAAAGATGATTCCCCCGGGACGGAGCGCCAACTTGGCCCCAGGCACCGCCTGCCATGGTTCGGGGAGGTCCAGCAGCACCCGATCGAGGTCCCGTTCCTCGAACCCCAGGTACGCGTCACCCAGCTTGAGGGTGAGGTTGTCCGGCACGGCGCCCAGTGTGTCCACGATCGCCCTCCTGGCCGCCTCCTGGAACTCCTCTCGCTGCTCATAGCTCACCAGGTGGCCTTCGGGACCCACCGCCCGCAGGACCGCCAGCGTGAGCGCACCCGTTCCCGTGCCCGCCTCCAACACCTTCGCGCCCGGGTGGATGTCCGCCCCGATCAGGATCGCTCCCAGGTCCTTGGGGTAGATGGGCTGGGCCTGGCGCTGGCGGCCGGTGACCTGCTCCGCGAACGTCGGCCGAACAGCCAGCATCCGCGCGCCCATCTGCGTGGCGACGATCACGCCTTCGGGCCGGCCGATCAGGTCATCGTGGTTGATCATGCCCGAGTGAAGGGAGTGCCGCTCGCCGGCCTTGAGGCGCACTCGGTGCCGCCGGCCGACCTTGTCGATGAGGAGGATGAGCTCTCCCTCACTCAGGTCACCCATTTTTGTGAGCGCGGATCAGGCAGTGCCAGTACGCGTGCCGCAGCCTCCCCTCACGCCGCTCCGGGTGCAGCTGGGCCAGCGCCTCGCCCTGAGCGCCCTCGATGACACCCGCGAGCTCACCGGCCAGAGCCGGGTCGACCGCCATGTTGCGCATCCATTCGTCGTAGTCCCAGTCCAGCTCCCGCAGCGCACCGACTTCGATCTCGAAGCCCGCGCGCTCGAAGTGCTCCGCCCATTCCTCGAGCGTCAGCGCCCTCACGTGAGAAGGGTCGCGCCGTACCTCCACCTCGTGCAGCACCTCGCGTGCGGCGGCAGGCGGAGAGCAGTCGATGAAGGCAGCATCCCGGTCGGGTTTGAGCACGCGAAACGCCTCGCTCAGGAAGGCGTCGATGTCGGTGAAGTGATGCGGCGCCGCGCGCACGGTGTACAGGTCGAACGTGTCGTCGGCGAACGGCAGCTCCGCCACGTCGCCCAGCACCCAGTCCGCATTCTTGATCCCTCGCTCGGCGGTGAGGCGGCGTGCCTGGTCGAGCATCTCGCGGGTCACGTCGAGCCCGATCACGCGGCGCACGTACGGCGCCAGAGCAAACGCGGTGTTGCCGGTGCCCGTCGCGACGTCGAGCGCGAGGTCACCGGGTTTCGGCCGGGCAAGGTCGAGCACCTCTTGGAGGCGCTCGGACGACGCGTGAAAGGTCGATCGCGTGTAGTTGACGGCGACTGGCGCGAAGCGAGAACGTACGTCGTCGGGCATCGATGCCGATGAGTCTATTGGTCACGGCCTCGCTAGACTTCCGCGGCAATGGCGGCGATCGCATCTGCCGACCACGTCCAGCGCAAATACGGACACGTGCTCGCGCTGAGCGATGTCACCTTCGAGCTGCAGAAAGGGGTCACCGGCCTTCTCGGCGCCAACGGCGCAGGCAAGACGACCCTGATCAGCCTGCTTCTCGGCGTCCTCCGTCCCGACGCGGGCAAGCTCGAGGTCCTCGGGATGGACCCGCTGAAGGCCGGATACAAGCTGCGCCAGCGGATCGGCTACGCGCCGGAGGACGACCGCTTTCCCCCTGACGTGAAGGCCAGCGAGCTGGTCCGGCATTTCGCGGAGATGCGAGGCATCCCGCATCGGTCCGCCGTGGTGCGCGCCAGCGAGGTCCTGTTCGAGGTGGGCCTGGGCGAGGAGCGCTTCCGACCCATAGGCACCATGTCCACCGGCCAGCGCCAGCGCGTCAAGCTGGCTCAGGCGCTGGTCCACGACCCGGAGCTAGTGCTGCTCGACGAGCCCACCAACGGCCTCGACCCGATCCAGCGCGACGACATGCTCGCTCTGGTGCGGCGAATCGGCACCGATCTCGGGTTCACCGTCCTCATCTCCTCGCATCTCCTGGGGGAGGTCGAGCAGGTGAGCGACTACGTCGTGATGCTCGAAGGCGGCAAGGTCGCGCGCAGCGGGAGCGTGAAAAGTCTCCTCGGCGGCGAGACGCCACTGGTGGTGGAGGTCGTCCAGGGCGCCCGGCGGCTCGCGGGCGTTCTCGCGTCGAAGGGTTTCGCCGCCACAGCCAAGGACGACCTTCGGCTCACCGTGCCCGCGTCCACCGACGGTGTCCACGACGCCGTCATGGCGGGGGTTGTGGAACTCGACCTGGAACTGCGCCGGATGGAACAGGGCGCGGCCACGCTTGGCGATCTCTTCGACCTCGACGAGGCGCCCGCCCGGTGAGCGCCCAGGCCCAGATCGCCGATCGTCGGTTCCAGCACTACGAGGGCCGGCGTCTCGGCGTCGCCTATTCCTTCTGGACGTTGGTCGTTCACTCGATCCTGTGGGTGCTCGGGCTGAAGCGCAGCGCGCGTTACAAGATCGTCCCGATCATCGTCATCGCGATCGCCTACCTGCCCAGCCTGGTTCTCATAGTGGTCGTCACCGTCGCCCCACCGGGCACTCAGCTGCCCGGTTACCCGGACTTCTACCAGTTCATCACGGCGGCGATCTACATCTTTGTTGCGCTGACCGCCCCGGAGCTGATCTGCCCGGATCGCCGGCACGGAACGCTGCGCATGTACATGACCTCGAACCTCGGCCCGACCACCTACGTCGCCGCGAAGCTGGTAGCCGTCTGGGCCGTGCTGGCGATCGTCACCACCGGGCCGGTGCTGATCGAGTTCGCGGGTTATTCACTTTTCGGCCATGGCCCCGCCGGCCTGGTCAAGAGCCTGGAGACGCTTGGCGAGGTGGTGGGCAGCGGCCTGATGCTGGCCGTCTTCTTCGGGTCGGTGGCGCTTGCGGTCTCGAGCCTCACCGATCGCAACGCCTTCGCGGCGGCCGGGATCATCCTGGGATTTCTGCTCACCGGTGCGGCGCTCGGCATCTTGCAGGGTCCGCTGAAGGCGCCGGATTGGGTCGCGCTTCTCAACGTCAACCAGCTGCCGTTCCAGCTCGTCTTCCGCTTCTATCAGAGCTTCAGCACCATCAACGTTCCCACCTGGCAGATGGCGGCCGCCGCCGCGGCCTGGGTGCTGGCGGCGATCGGGCTGCTCGTCGTTCGCTATCGTGCCGAGGGCCGCCGGTGATCGAGATCAGAAACGTCGCCAAGTGGTACGGCGGCGTGGTCGCGCTGAGCGGCCTGACCGCCACGATCGGGCGCGGCTTGAGCTCGTTGCTCGGGCCCAACGGCGCCGGCAAGTCGTCGCTGATTCGCATCCTGTGCGGCCTCACGCCACCGTCCCAGGGTTCGGTGCGGGTCATGGGCAAGGACCCGCGCACCTCGCGCGAGATCCGCAAGGACATCGGCCTGGTGCCGCAGCAGGAGCGCCTCCCGCCCGGCGTGAACGCCCTGGAGTTCGTCGCCATGGCCGCATCGCTGCAAGGGCTGCCGGATCCGGAGGGGGCGGCGCGCAAGGCGATCGAGACCGTCGAGCTGGATCCCAACGACCGTCGCCACCTCAGCAGCTACTCGAAGGGGATGCGCCAGCGCGTGAAGATCGCCCAGGCGATCGTGCACGGTCCGCGGGTCCTCATCCTCGACGAACCCTTGAACGGGCTCGACCCTCGACAGCGCTCGCGGATGGCGCAGCTGTTCATCCGGCTCGGCGGCGAGGACCGCTGCGTGCTCGTCTCGAGTCACGTGCTGGAGGAGGTGCAGGAGCTCAGCTCGACCGTGCTCGTCCTGGCGGAGGGCAAGCTCGCCGCCGAGGGCGATTTCCATGCGATCCGCCAGCTTCTCGACGACCGGCCGCACCGCATCCGGCTTCGCTCCACCGACCCGCTGCGGCTTGCGTCGGGCCTCATGGGTTCCGGCACGGTATCCGCGGTACAGACCGCCGGTGACAACGCCATCGTCATCGACACGTGGACGGTGTCGCCGTTCCGCCGCCGGCTACCTCGCTTGACCCAGGAGCTCGGAGTACGCCTGCTCGAGGTGGCGCCGCTGGACGACGACCTCGAGAGCGTCTTCCGGTATCTCGTGGCGAGGCGCTCGCCTTGATCTCCCTCTACCGGATCCTGCTGCGAATCTCGGTTACCCGGGGGCGCCTGCTCGCCTTCCTCGCCGGAGGCGCCCTGCTCGACCTCATCGCGTACGCGGTGCGCGTCAGCGACTACGCGAACCGAGAGACGGATGTGTACCAGCTGCTCGACCTCGCGGCGCTGGCGCTGTACGTCCCGGTCGTCGCCCTGGTCTTCTCGACCTCCTCGTTGGGGGATCTCGCCCAGGACGGCACGCTCGTTTACGTATGGCTGCGACCCGTCGCACGCTGGAAGGTGGTGCTGGTCGCTCTCGCGTCTACGTTGACCGTGGTCCTGCCGCTGACGCTCGGCCCCGTCTGGCTCGCGATCGCGCTGGCCGGTGCCAGCTGGCAGGCGTTCTGGGCCATCACCGCGTCGACCACCATGGCCGCGTGCGCCTACACCGCCGTGTTCACCGCGTTTGGCCTACGGGTGAGGCATGCGCTTATCTTCGGGCTGGGCTACGTCCTGATCTGGGAGACCGGCGTCGCCAGTCTCGGCAAAGGCCCCGCCGCGCTTTCGATCCGGCACTACGCCGAGTCGCTGCTCGCGCATCTTGGCAACCAGACCGTGCCAGGCGCCATCGAAGCCGACCTGTGGCCGGCGGTGATCGTGCTCGCCGCCGTCACGCTGGCCGGCGCGGCGCTTACGACCATCCTCCTTTCGCGTCAGGATGTTGCCTAGAGATGGCGAAGGTCACAGCAAAGTGGGCGGGGCAGAAGGTCCGGTTCGACATCGAGTCCGCGTCCGGCCACTCCGCCGCGATCGATGAGCCGCCCGTCTTCGGCGACGACTCGGCGATGCGTCCGACGGAGCTACTGCTGGGAGCGCTGGGCGGCTGCACCGGGCTCAATGCCGTGCTGCTGCTCAAGAAGTTCAAGCAACCGGTCAAGTCCATGGAGGTGGAGGTCGAGGGCGAGCAGGACAAGGAGTGGCCGCGCGCGTTCAACAAGATTGACGTCACGTTTCACATCGGGTGGGACGGCAAGTACGACAAGGACCTGGTCGAGAAGGCGCTGGACATGGCTTGCAACCGCTACTGCCCCATCCACGCGACGCTCTCCCACGGCACCAAAATCGAGCACCATCACAAAGACGCATAGTTGAAACTAGACGAGGTGGAGCTAGAGGCCGGATTCACTCCGGCCGTCACTCAGCCTGTCATTTTCAAGCACCAAACTGCAGCCTTTCACTCATCCCACCGGGCAGGCCTGCCTGCCCGGTTAGAAGGCCCTTATAGAATTAATGCCGTCCCCAAGAGCCCCAACACCTGAGGCCGCTTCGGAAACTTGCTCGAGAGCTACGTCCCACTTCTGATCTTCGTTCTCATCGTTCTCGGACTCCTGGGAGCATTGGTGACGTTGAGCTTCGTGCTCGGTCCCTCCAAACCCTACAAAGCCAAGCTCAATCCCTATGAGTCGGGCATCGTTCCCGACACTCCTGCCCACCGCCGGATGTCGGTGCGCTTCTACCTCACGGCGATGCTGTTCATCATCTTCGACGTCGAGGCCGTCTTCTTCTATCCGTGGGCGGTGCTGCTGCGGCAGCTCAAGTGGTTCGGCCTGATCGAGATGCTCGTCTTCATGGGCATCCTGCTCGTCGCCCTCGCGCACATCTGGCGCAAGGGAGGGCTGGAATGGGACTAGAAGACCTCGCCGAGTCGCTCGGACAGAACGTCCTGACGACAACGCTCGGGAAGCTGGTCGGCTGGGGCCGAGGCAACTCGGTATGGCCGGCCCAGTTCGGTCTCGCGTGCTGCGCCATAGAGATGATCGCAACGGCGACGGCTGGGGTGGACATCGCCCGCTTTGGCTCGGAGGCGATGCGCGCGTCGCCGCGCCAATCGGACCTGATGATCGTCTCCGGTCGCGTCTCGCAGAAGATGGCGCCGGTCCTGCGTACGGTCTACGACCAGATGCCCGAGCCGAAATGGGTCATCTCCATGGGCGCCTGCGCTTCCACCGGGGGCGTGTTCAACAACTACGCCCTCCTTCAGGGCGTGGACAAGATCGTGCCGGTGGACGTCTACATCCCAGGCTGCCCGCCGAGGCCCGAGGACCTTCTGAACGCGCTGATGATCCTGCAGGAACGGATCAAGGCCCAAGGGATAAAACTGCCATGACGTACCCCGAATCACCGCTCCAAGCACGACTCCGGGGTCCCCGCGAAATCGCCAGATTTCGTGGGGTGGAGCGGATCATGCCGCGCCAGTGATAATCCCCACGAACTCGGAGGCTACGCCGTGAGTTCGCGGGGACCCCTGTTGCCCGCCGAGAACCTGGTAGTCGAGCAGGGCGTGAGCGCCGGTGACGCGTGGGTCACCGTCGATCCCGCAAACATCAAGCAAGCCCTCCAGTCGATGAAGGACGACGGCTACCGCCTGCTCGTCTTTCTCACGTGCGTCGACCACCTCGCCGACGCATCGCGCACATGGCCGGCCCGGTATGAGCTCGTCTACCAGCTGCGCAACCTCGAAACAAAAGACCTGCTCCGCGTGCGCGCGTTCGTCGACGGCGATCCGCCGCACATCGACTCGGTGCACGACCTTTTCCCTCCCGCCAACTGGGACGAGCGGGAGACGTACGACCTCTTCGGCGTCGTGTTCAACGACCACCCGGAGCTGACCCGCATCCTGATGCCGGACGATTGGGTGGGACACCCGTTGCGGCGCGATTACCCGGTCGGCGGCGAGGTGGTCGAGTTCTCGGAAGAGCACCAGACGTGGCAGACCGCCCCGGAGGATGCGTGAGCACCGAGGGCGTGACGATCACCAAGACCGGCGAGCAGGGCGCCTTCGGCGGTGAATTGCTCACCGTCAACTTCGGCCCCCATCACCCGTCCACCCATGGCGTGCTTCGCCTCATCGTCGACCTCGACGGGGAGCAGGTCCGCCGGGTGAAGCCTGTGATCGGCTATCTGCACACCGGGATCGAAAAGCAGATGGAAGCGCTGCGTTGGCAGCAGGGCGTGGTCGTGACGGACCGCCACGACTACCTGTCGCCCCCCATCAACAACCTCGCCTATGCGCTTGCTGTCGAGAGGCTGATGGGCGTCGACGTGCCGCCGCGCGCGCAGGCACTGCGCGTGATCATGTCCGAGCTCACGCGCCTCTCATCTCACCTGGTGTGGATGGGCACCAGCGGGCTCGAGCTGGGCGCGATGTCGATGCTCATGTACTGCTTTCGCGAGCGCGACACGATCCTCGATATGAACGAGGAGATCTCGGGATTCCGGATGCACACGTCGTACATCCGGCCCGGAGGCGTGATGGCGGATGCGACTCCGCGCTTCCTGGAGATGCTCGACGCGTTCATCGGCGCCATGCCCGGGCACATCGACGAGTACGAGAACCTGCTCACGATGAACCCGATCTGGCGTTCTCGCACGATCGGCATCGGCCGGCTGTCCCCAGAGGACGCGAAGGTGCTGGGCGCGAGCGGTCCCATGATCCGCGGCTCCGGCATCCCCTGGGACCTGCGCAAAGCGATGCCGTACTCGGGTTACGAGAATTACGAGTTCGAGGTCGCCACCTCGGATGACTGCGACTGCTACGGCCGCTACCTCGTGCGCATCAAGGAGATGCGCGAGGCGGTGAAGATCCTGCGGCAGGCGCTGGACAGGCTGCCGGACGGGCCGGTCAACGTCGACGACCGGAAGATGCTTCCCCCGCCGCGCGAGGAGCTCGAGACCTCGATGGAGGCCGTGATCCACCATTTCAAGCTCTTCACCGAGGGCTACTCGGTGCCGCCCGGCGACGTCTACGTGGCGGTCGAGTCGGGGCGTGGCGAGAACGGGTGCTACGTCGTCAGCGACGGGACGCACAAGCCGCGGCGGGTGAAGTTCAGGTCGGCTTCGTTCGTCAACCTCCAGGCGCTCGAGCGGATGGCCCTGAACCACATGGTCGCCGACATGGTCGCAATCATCGGTACGGCGGACGCCGTGCTCGGGGACGTGGACAGATGACCGCTTTGTCAGCGCACCTCATCGACGAGATCAAAGCGCTGCCCGCGCGGTATCCGCAGCCACGCTCGGCCGTGATGCCCGCCCTCGACCTCGCTCAGGAGGAGCTCGGCTATCTCACGCCCGAGGCGATGACCGAGGTCGCGACGGCGCTGCAGCTGGACGCCGGGTACGTCGAGGGCGTGGCGACGTTTTACACGCTCTTTCACCTCGAACCGATCGGCAAGCACCGCTTCTACATGTGCACGAACCTCAGCTGCACCCTGCGCGGCGCGGAGGAGCTCGTCGAGCACCTGCGCGGCGCGATCGGGGTGCATGAGGCGGGCGATGTGTCGAAGGACGGGCTGTTCTCCTACGAAGAGGTCGAGTGCATGGGCGCGTGCGAGTACGCGCCGATGTGCCGCGTGGACCACCGGTATCACTACGACCTGACGGCGGAGAAGATCGACGGGCTGGTGGCGGAGAGGCGGGCGCCTGCTTCCGCGCCGGTCCAAGCTTCAGCCCCTCACCCTAGCCCTGCGCACAAGCGCGATGAGGATGTGACCTCTGGATTGCTCCCCGATGGGGAGAGGGGAGCGTCCTCTCCACCCAAGAAGCGCGCGCCCAGGAAGAAGAAGGCCGATGGCTGAGCAGCGTGGGACCGTGGGTGGGCCGGTGCTGACCGAGTGGTTCGCCAAGGCTGATCTGCACACGCTTGACGTATACGAGTCGCTTGGCGGTTACTCGGCCCTGCGCAAGGTGGTCACGACCATGACCGCGCAGCAGGTGATCGACGAGGTCAAGATCTCCGGGCTTCGCGGACGCGGCGGCGCCGATTTCCCGACTGCGATGAAGTGGTCCTTCGTCCCCAAAGACCACCCGGGGCCAAAGTACATCGTGGTCAACGCCGACGAGTCCGAGCCCGGCAGCGCGAAAGACCGCTACCTGATGGAGAACTCCCCTCACGCGCTGATCGAGGGCGCCGCCATCGCGAGCTTCGCGATCGGTGGCCACCAGGCCTGGATCTACATTCGCGGCGAGTACGACCTCCCTTACGAGATGCTCCGCGACGCCATCGCCGAAGCCCACGCAAAGGGTTATCTCGGCGACCACCCCTTCGGCGCCGACCACGCGCTCGACGTCCGGCTGTACCGCGGCCACGGCGCCTACATCTGCGGCGAGGAGACGGCGCTGCTCGAATCGCTCGAGGGCAAGCGCGCCCAACCTCGCTCCCGTCCCCCCTTCCCCGCCGTCAAAGGCGCGTGGGGGCTGCCGACCGCCGTCAACAACGTCGAGACGCTGTCGACTGTCCCGTGGATCATCCGCCACGGTGGCGCCGAGTACGCAAGCCGCGGCACCGAGAAGGCCAAGGGCACCCGCATGGTGACCGTTAGCGGCGACGTGAAGAAGCCTGGCAACTACGAGATCGAGATCGGCGTCACCTACCGCGACATCATCGAAGGCCTCGCGGGCGGGATGCTTCCCGGACGAAAGCTGAAGGTGTTCTGGCCGGGCGGGTCTTCGGCCAAGGTCCTCCCCGCCTCGATGCTCGACACCTCGACGGACCTCGACGGCCTCAAGGCCCTCGGGACGATGGGTGGGTCGGGCGGCATCATCGTGATGGACGACTCACACTGCGTGGTCAAGGCGGCCGCGCGCCTGCTGCGCTTCTACGCGTTCGAGTCGTGCGGCAAGTGCACGCCGTGCCGCGTCGGCGGCAATTGGGCAGTTCGGACTTACGACCGCATCATGGCCAACGAGGGGTCGCAGCTCGAGCTCGGAATCCTCGAGCGCGTCTCCGACGGGCTGCAGAACGGCCGCTGCCTTTGCGGCCTGGGTGATGCGGCCGGTTGGGTCATCGAGTCGACCATGCGCCACTTCCATGACGAGTACGAAGACCACTGCCTGCGGCATACGTGCAACGTCGGTAGGGCACTCGCGCATGCCTGACATCAACCTGACCATCGACGGGCACAAGATCACGGTCCCGGCCGGCACGCTCATCGTCGAGGCCGCCAAGACCGTGGGCATCGAGATCCCCGTCTTCTGCTACCACCACAAGCTCGACCCGGTCGGCGCATGCCGCCTGTGTCTGGTCGATTTCTCGCCCGGACCGCCACGCCCGCAGACCGCATGCACCACGCCGGTCGCCGAGGGCATGGTCGTGCGCACTCAGAGCGCGATGGCCGTGCAGGCGCGCGCCGACATCCTCGAGTTCGAGCTCGTCAACCACCCGCTCGACTGCCCGGTTTGCGACAAGGGTGGCGAGTGCCCGCTGCAGGACTTCACCTTCCGCCATGGCTACCCGACGAGCCGGATCGATGGACCGCGCCTTCACTTCAAGAAGCCGATCCCGCTCTCCGACAACATCGCGCTGGACCGCGAGCGCTGCGTCCTCTGCTATCGGTGCACGCGCTACTACGACGAGATCGCGTGGGAGCAAGAGCTGACGGTCGGACAGCGCGGCGTCCAGTCCTTCATCACGAGCCAGTTCGACCGGCCGCTCCAGTCGAACTTCAGCGGCAACATCATCGACCTGTGCCCGGTCGGCGCCCTCACCTCGCGCGTGTGGCGCTTCGAGTCGCGCCCGTGGGACATGAGTCACACCGAGAGCGTGTGCTCGAAGTGCGCGGTCGGCTGCAACACGACGATGTGGCAGCGCCGCGGTCAGCTCGTGCGCATCACGTCGCGCGAGAACGACGACATCGATGAGGGCTGGATCTGCGACCGCGGCCGCTTCGACTACACGGACGTCAATGACCCGGCACGGCTCCGCACGCCGACGGTGCGCGGAGCCGGGCGCGCGCAGGGCGCAGAAAGACAAAAGTCGACATGGGCCGACGCGCTGGCGGCCACAGCCACCGGGATCAAGGGAAAGGGCGCGAAGCTCGGAGTCTCCCTCCCTGCGGACCTGACCAACGAAGAGGCGTTCCTCTTCCGCCGGCTGCTCGACGGGCCGCTGCGCGGCGCCAAGGTGAAGATGCACGGCCGGACCGCTCTTGCGGAACCCCCCGCGGACTCGATGCGCATCAGAGATATAGATGACGCGCGAGTCATCATCATCGTTGCGTCGGACACCGAGAACGACGTCCCGATCGTCAATCTCCGTGTCAAGAAGGCGGTCAGCAAGCGCGGCGCCAGGCTCATCGTCGTGCACCCTGATGGCGTCGACCTCGACCGCAACCCTCACACCGTGCACATCCGCAACGCGAAGGGTTCCGCCGCCGCCGAGGTCCGTAAGCTCGCCGCGCACGAGCTGCTCCAGAACCCGGGTGGGCCGGTTGCGATCCTGTACGGCGACGGCCACGGAAGCGAGGACGCCGTCGAGCTCGCGGCCGCCTGCGCCGAGCTGGCGGGCAAGGCCGGCGGCAAGCTGATGCCGCTTTATCGCGCGACCAACGAGCGCGGGGCGCTTGCGCTCGGAGTCGCCGGATGGGACGCGCTTGACGGCGTCGAAGCCCTCCTCAGCTGGGGCCCACCGCCCACTGCCGGCATCCCCGCCTCGGTCCGCTTCCTTGCCGCCTGGGACCACCTGCCGCGCGACGGGTACGACCAGGCCGCGGTCCTGCTGCCGGCCACCACGTTCGCCGAGCGGCAGGGCAGCTACACCAACCTCGAAGGGACCGTCCAATTTCTGCGACCGCCGGTGGTCATAAACGCGCCGCTGAAGGAAGCGTGGGAGGTGCTGACCGAGCTCGGCGCCGCGCTCGGGTTGGAGCTCGACTACCCGGGCATATTCCCGATCCAGCGCGAGGCCGCAGCGAAAACGCCGGCGCTGGCCGCACTGGCCCAGGCGCCGTCGCCGGAGCCTGAGCCTGGACCCGTGCTGGTCGGGCCGGCCCACCCATGAACCACATCTACAACGACCCGATCGGCCATTGGGTCGTCGTCACCGTCGCGATCGCACTGCTGCTCTTCGTGGTCCTGACCGCTACCGCTTACACGGTTTGGTTTGAACGTGTCGCGCTCGGCCGCATCCAGCGGCGTCCCGGGCCCAACCGGGTCGGGCCGTTCGGCTTGATGCAGCTCGCGGCGGACGGGATCAAGCTCGCTTTCAAGGAAAGCTTCGTCCCGGCCGAGACCGACAAGCTCCTCTTCGTGATCGCGCCGGCGATCGCGGTCGCCGCCGCGTTCCTCTCGTGGGCCGTGATCCCGATCGGCCTCTGGTACAACGTCCAGTACTGGATCGCCGACGTCAACATCGGCATCCTGCTCATCTTTGCGTTCAGCTCGCTCAATGTCTACGCGATCGTCATCGGCGGCTACGCGTCCAACAACAAGTACTCGCTGCTGGGCGGCCTGCGCTCGGCCGCGCAGCTGATCAGCTACGAGATGGCCCTGGGACTCTCCCTGGTGCCGACCTTCATGATCGTCGGCTCGCTGCGCCTGCGCGACATCGTCGAGTACACGGTGCACTGGGGTTGGTACAACGGCCCGATCCCGCTCATCCTCCTCACCCCGATCGGATTCGTGATCTACCTGATGGCGGCGGTCGCGGAGACCAATCGTGCGCCGTTCGACCTTCCCGAGGCGGAGCAGGAGCTCATCGGCGGTTTTCTGACCGAGTACTCGGGCCTCAAGTTCGTCATGTACTACCTGGCCGAGTACGTGAACATGATCACGGTCTCGGCGCTCGCGGCCCTGCTGTTCTTTGGCGGCTGGTACCTCTGGGTGATCCCGCCGGTGCTCGCCTTCTTCATCAAGATCGTGCTGTTCCTGTTCCTCTACATTTGGCTCCGCGGCACCTTCCCGCGCCTGCGTTACGACATGCTCATGAGGCTTGGCTGGAAGGTCCTGCTGCCGCTGGCAATCGCAAACGTGATCGTCACCGGGGTCATCCTCGTGGCGACCCAGGGATAGATGGTGGCGGACGAGGAAACAGGTACGCAGTCGGAACACCCGACGCCCTTGAGGGGCCCGCGTGAAGGCGTGCCCGCAAAACCGGAGGGCGAGAGGCCCGGCGTCGTGGCGGATGTGGCCGCGCTGGCAGGCGGTCTCAAGACGACGCTGTCGGAGTTCTTCCGCCCGGTGGTCACCACCATGTACCCGGAGGACAAGACGACGCGGTCGGAGCGCTACCGGGGACGCCACTACCTGCGCCGCTACGACAACGGGCTCGAGCGCTGCATCGGCTGCGAGC
>PLYZ01000010.1:16211-68046 GCA_003151935.1 Candidatus Dormiibacterota bacterium
AGAAGCTGCTGGAGCCGCTGCCGCCAGACGTTCAGGCGCGATTGCAAGCTTCAGCCCCTCACCCTCACCCTCTCCCCGATGGGGAGAGGGAAAACAAGACCAAGTAGCGTTGGCGATCGCGATCTTCTTCATCGCCGCCGCCATGGCCGTGGCGGGAGCCATCGGCGTGGTCTCGTTCCGCGAGCCGATCCGCTCGGTCCTGAGCCTCGTGGTGGTGATGCTCGCGCTCGCGATCCTCTTTCTGCTGCTGAGCGCGCAGTTCGTGTTCGTCGTTCAGATCATCGTCTACGCGGGCGCCGTGATGGTCCTGTTCCTGTTCGTGATCGCGCTGTTCGGCCCCACCCGCGAGCTGGCGCGTACTCGGCTGCGCTTCCAGTCCTGGCTCTCTGTGCTGTTCGTCCTCGCGCTGCTCGGCTTGATCTGGGCGATGCTCCAGGGAGTCCAGTACCGCCAGCCGGACAAAGGCGTGGATCTCTCGTTCTTCGGCACCGTGCAGGCGATCGGGGTCGGCCTGTTCACCACCTATCTGTACCCGTTCGAGCTCACCTCGATCCTCCTGCTGGTCGCGGCGATCGGCGCGATCTACCTGAGCCGCAAGCGGATAGACGACCTGTGAAGACCCTACAAAATCCGAGGCTACGCCGTGATTTTGCGGGGACCCCGTAAATGAGCACAATGGACATCGGCGGGTCGCAGCTCGACGCCTCCTGGTTTCTGATCCTGGGCGCGATCCTGTTCACCATCGGCGCGGCCGGCGTGCTGGTGCGGCGCAACCCGCTGGTCATCCTCATCTGCATCGAGCTGATGCTGAACGCCGTCAACCTCACGCTGATCGTCTTCTCGCGGCAGCTGCAGAACATGGAAGGCCAGCTCTTCGCGCTGATGTCGATGACGGTCGCGGCGGCCGAGGCCGTGGTCGGGCTCGCGATCCTGGTCGACATCTTCCACGTGCGCGACGTCGAGGACGTGGACGAGCTCAGCGAGATGAAGGGGTGAGCTCAAGCCAGCTCGCGCTTGCGGTGCTCCTCCTGCCGCTTGCGGGCACCGTCCTGCTTGCCGGCCGCGGCTGGCGCATGCCGCGCATGGTGACCGTGATCGTCGGACCAGGCGTGGTCTGGGCTTCCTTCGCAGGCACTCTTGCCCTCTTCTTCGGCAATGCCCACGGCGACTTCACGTACTGGACCTGGATCAAGAGCGGCTCGTTCGAGGTGCCTTTCAACCTGCTCGTCGACAACCTCTCGATCTTCATGTGCCTGGTCATCACCGGGGTCGGCGCGCTGATCGTCACGTACTCGGTCGGCTACATGGAGCACGAGGACGGCCCGAGCTACGCGCGCTTTTTCACCTACATGGACGTNNTCGGCGACGTCGGCATGATCCTCGGCGCCTTCGTCCTTTTTGTGACCTACCACGCGATCACCTACGCGGGCGTGTTCAGGGCTATCACTAATCCCAACTACTGCCCCCCCAATTCGGTCTGCATTCTTCCATTGATTCACGTCGGCGACAGCCCGACCCTGGAGCTCGCGGCGTTTCTGCTTCTCGTGGGCGCGATCGCCAAGTCCGCGCAGCTGCCCCTACACACCTGGCTGCCCGACGCCATGGAAGGCCCCACGCCCGTGAGCGCACTGATCCATGCCGCGACCATGGTCACCGCGGGCGTGTACCTCATCGGCCGCATGCACCCCATCTACGACATCGCGATCTACGCCCACGGCACCGTGGCCATCATCGGCGCGGTTACCGCATTGTTCGCCGCCACCATCGCCGTCGTCCAGACCGACATCAAGCGCGTGCTGGCCTACTCAACGATGAGCCAGATCGGCTACATGTTCCTGGCGGTAGGCATAGGCGCCTACGCCGCCGGCTTCTTCCACCTCCTCGCCCACGCCTTCTTCAAGGCGCTCCTCTTCATGGCGGCGGGCAACGTCATCCACGCGCTGCACGACGAGCAGGACATGCGCAAGTACGGCGGCCTGTTCCGCCAGCTGCCGCGCACCTCCTGGGCCTTTCTCATCGGCTCGCTTGCCCTCGTCGGCGTGATCCCGCTCGTGGGCTTTTTCTCCAAGGAGCAGATCCTCGGCGCCGCACTGTCCAAGCCCGACAGCGCCCTCGCGTTAGGCGTGTGGGTCGTCGGCGTGGTCACCGCCCTGATCACCGGCTTCTACACCGGGCGCATGTGGTGGATGGCCTTTGGAGGCAAGCCGTCGCCCGAGCGGCCGGTCGAGCACCCGCATGAGGCACGCCTGGTGATGCTGGTGCCGGTCATGATCCTGGCCGTCCTCACGGTGGTCGGCGGGTTCATCCAGACCCGCGCCCTCGGCATCGGCCCGTCAGCCGTCTCGGACTTCCTGGCCTCGACCGTCGGCCCGGTCGGTTGGGAAGAGGGCGCGGGCGTAGTCGTCGCCGGCCTGATCACCATGGCCCTGGCCACGCTTCTGTTCCTCGCCGCCTACCGCTTCTATGTCCAGCGGTCGTGGACGGCGTGGAGCGCCACGCTGCCCTGGGCGCAGCGGCTGCTCGAGCGCAAGTACTACTTCGACGAGATCTATGACGCCGCATTCGTGCGCCCGATGGACGCCTTCGCGGACTTCGGCCTGCGCGACATCGAGCAGCCCGTCCTGGACGGCGCCGTCGTCGGCACGGGGCACGCCGCCGTCGCGGGGGCGAGCAGCCTCAGCCTCACCCAGAGCGGCTACTTCCGCAACTACGTGCTCGTGTTCGTCGGCGGCGCGGTGGTGGCCGCGGTACTGCTGCTCATCAGGGCAAACTCGTGACGCTGACCGTCATCTGGCTGCTGCCCATGGTCGGCTCGGCGCTCATCGCCTTCATGCCGCCCCGTTTCGCCAAGTGGATGGGCGTGGTCGTGGCGATCGCCGCGCTGGGGGTGGCCGCGGGCGTGGCGTTCTCCTTCGAGCCCGGGTATCGCGGCTACCAGTACTCGGAGGCGGTCCCCTGGATCCCGCAGCTGCGCGTCTTCTACCGCCTCGGCGTGGACGGGATAAGCCTGTGGCTGATCGTGCTCAACGCCTTCCTGACCGTGATCGCCATCCTCGCCACGCCGATGTCGACTCGCCACCTGAACCGCTTCGTGGCCCTGATGCTCGCTATGTCCGCCGGTCTCGCGGGCGTGTTCATGGCCACCGACCTCGTGCTCTTCTACGTCTTCTGGGAGGCGATGCTGATCCCCGCCTACTTCTTGCTCTGGCTCTTCGGAGAGGGCGACCGGCCGGCTCGTGCGGCGGTGAAGTTCGTCCTTTACACGCTCGCTGGCTCGCTCCTGATGCTGGTCGGCGTGATCGGCGAGTACGTCTTCACGGGCAAGCAGACCTTCGACCTNNCCGCTCTTCCCCTTCCACAGCTGGCTCCCGGACGCCTATATGGCGGCGCCCACTCCCATGCTGATCACCTTCGCCGGCGTGATGGGCAAGGCGGGCGCCTACGGCTTCCTGCGCATCGCCGTCCCGCTGTTTCCAGAGCCGGTGGGTTGGTGGGACTGGCGCTGGGTCGTCCCTGTGCTGGCGGTCGCGGCGATCATCTGGGGCGCGCTGATGGCGATCGCCCAGCGCGACATGAAGCTGCTGGTGGCCTATTCCAGCGTGAGCCATATGGGGTTCATCGTCCTCGGCATCTTTTCCTACAACGTGCAGGGCCAGCAGGGCGCGATCCTGCAGATGGTCAACCACGGGATCATCATCTCGGCCCTCTTCCTGATCGTGGCCTGGATCTCCGAGCGCGCCGGGACTCGTGACCGATCGGCCATGGCCGGGCTCGCCGCACGCATGCCCGTGATGGCGGGCGTGTTCATCGTCGTGACCCTGGCCGCACTCGGGCTGCCGGGTCTCAACAGCTTTGTCGGCGAGTTCATGACGCTGCTGGGCGCCTGGCAGCGCGCGCCTGCGCTTGCGCTGTTCGGCGCCATCGGCCTCGTGCTCGCGCCGGTCTACATGCTGCGGCTCTTCCAGGGGGTGATGCAGGGTGCGCCCGCCGGCCCGGTGCCGAAATCGGACATCCGCACCGCGCAGCTCCTGCTGCTGGCTCCGCTCGTCCTTCTGATGTTCGTGATCGGGCTCGACCCCAACGCGCTCACCAGCCTGATGACGTCATTGGGCCAGGCAGGGCTCGCCAGATGAGCCCGCTGCTCGCGGCCGACCTCAGCTACACGTGGGCGCAGGCGCTGGGCGACCTGAGCCAGATCGCGGCCATCGCGACGCTTACCGGCTTCTTCCTGTTCGCGATCGTGGTCGACCTGGTGCTGCCGAAGCACCGCCGCGGCGGCGCCGTCGCCATGACGGCGGTGACCGGGTTCGCGTTCGCACTCGGGACCGCCGCGTATCGCTGGGTTTACGGACAGGGCGGCGCCCCCGCGTATCACGGGTTCGCCACCGGCGACAACTTCGCGCTGTTCTTCGAGATCCTGTTCGCGACGCTCGGAATCCTCACCGTCGCCCTCTCACATTCCTACCTGAGAAAGCGCGGCCTGCTCGAGTCGGAGTTCCACATCCTGATCATGGCCGCGGTGATCGGGATGATGGTGCTGGGCTCGGCGACCTCGCTGGTCACCGTGTTCCTCGGCCTGGAGCTCCTCTCGATCGCGCTGTATATCGCGTGCGGCTTCGTGCGCACGGAAAGCCGCTCACAGGAAGCTGCTGCCAAGTACCTGCTCGTCGGGGGGTTCGCTAGCGCCTTCGTCCTCTACGGCATGGCGCTCATATACGGCGGCGCCGGCACCACGGTTATACCCGAGATCGCAAAACGGCTGGACGCCACGTCATCCGGAAATCCTCTGATCATCCTCGGCATCGTGCTGATGGGCGTCGGCTTTGCTTTCAAGGTCTCAGCGGCGCCGTTCCACATGTGGACGCCCGACGTATACCAGGGCGCCCCGCTTCCGGTGACTGCCTTCATGTCGGTCGGCACCAAGGCCGCCGCGTTCGCGATGATCGTGCGCGTTTTCTCGGGCGGCCTTCCCCACCTCGCGCCGGAATGGCAGGCGCTCCTCGCCTTCGTCGCCGCGACAAGCATGGTCGTCGGAAACCTGATGGCGATAGCTCAGACGAGCCTGAAGCGCCTGCTCGCCTACTCCGGGGTGGCGCAGGCAGGCTACATCCTGATCGGCGTGATCGCGGGCGGCCAGAGCGGGCTGTCTGCCGTTCTCTACTACCTGTTCGTCTACATGTTCATGAACTTCGGCGCGTTTGCGGTCATCACGCTGCTCGCCGGCCCGGAAGGCGACCGCGACCGATTCTCGGATCTCGAGGGCCTCGCCCGGCGCAACCCGGTGATGGCGGTCCTCATGTCGATCTTCATGCTGTCGCTGGCCGGCTTTCCTCCGTCGGTCGGGTTTTTCGGCAAGCTGTTCCTTTTCACCGCGGGGGTCAGCGCCGGGTACACGTGGCTGGTCGTGCTGGCGGTGGTCATGAGCGTGGTGTCGGTCTTCTACTACGTGCGCGTCCTGATTCCGGTGTGGTCGCCCTCAGACCGGACCGACCGGGTGCCCGCTTCGATCAGCAGCCAGGGAGTGCTCTGGTTGAGCGGCCTGGCCTCGGTCGCCCTGGGCGTCTACCCGACGACGGTCCTCCTCCTCGGCCAGCTGGGCGCGAACCCGATCAGCGGTCCTTAGCAAACTCGCCCCACCAGTTACTCCGGATTCCGCCATTCGGGCACAAATGGTCGTATCCCGCTCTGGATACAGCCAATCGGGCGCAGATGGTCGTGCTTAACGACTGACGAATTGCTTGACTCAGCCATAACGATCAGATCCCCGCTCGCGATTGTCCCCCGTCCACCGCGATGATGGCCCCGTTGACCAGGCTCGCCTGCGTCGAGCAAATGAAAGCGACGATGCTGGCGACCTCGTCGACGGTCCCGAATCGGCCCAGCGGCATGTCGTGGCGGACGAAGTCGGCGATGGCTTCCGGATCCGCCTTCTGGCGCCGGTCCCATCCGCCTCCCGACCAGAGGATGGAGCCCGGTGCGACGGCGTTCACCGTCACGCCCCTGGCGGCAACTTCACGCGCAAGCGACTTGACGAAGCTGGTCTCCGCCGCCTTCGCAGCGTTGTAAGCGGGCGCCCCTCCCGTCTCCCGGCCCCACAAGGATGTGATGGCCACGATGCGCCCCCATCCCCTCTCGAGCATGCCGGGCAGGACCAGCTGAGTCATGCGCACGCTGACGGCGACATTGCCGGCGAAGGCGGCTTCGAACTCCTTGGCGCCGGTGTCTGTCCATGAGGTGCCTGCGCGAAGGCCGAGGTTGTTGACCAGGATCTCGATCGGCCCGAGCTCGCTGACGGTCGCCTCGACAGCCCGCCGGCCACCTTCTTCGGTCATCAGGTCGGCGGAAACGCCGAGCCCACCAAGCGAGGCCGCAACGCGCTCGACGTCGCTGTTGGTGCGCGCCGCGATCGCAACACGCGCGCCCTCGCGAGCCAGCGCCTGGGCAATCCCCAGCCCGATGCCGCGTGTGCCCGCCGTGACGAGCGCCACCTTTCCCGCAAGACCGAGGTCCACCCAGGCATCCTAATGAGGTGCTGCCACCAGGGGCCATCAACGACGGACCGCCGGTCACGCCGCGTCCGTCGGCGACCGTGCTCGTGGTTCGCGGGCGCGACCCCTGGGAGCTGCTGCTCGTGCATCGTCCGGGCGGCGCCGATTTCGCCCCAGGCGCTTACGTGTTTCCGGGCGGCACCGTGCACGCCGGCGACCTGGGCTGGGGCGACGAGATCCGCATGGCGGCTGTGCGGGAGGTGTTCGAGGAGGTCGGGATCCTGCTTGCGCGCCGCGGTCGCCGCTTTGCGCGCCAGGCCGAGTGCAATCGGGTGCGATCCATAGTCGAAAGCGGGAAGAGCTTTGGTGAGGCCCTGCGCGAGTTGCGCCTCGAGCCGGCGCTTGACCGGCTGGTGCTTTTCGCCCGCTGGGTCACGCCCTTGCAGCTGCGGCGCCGCTACGACGCCCGGTTCTTTCTCGCCCGCCTGCCATCCGGCCAGGAGGTGAAGTGTCAGGAAGGCGAGGTGACGGATTGGCTGTGGGCGGCGCCCGAGCACGCCCTGTCCAATACCGATATCACGCTCGTCTACGCCACGCGCGCGGTGCTCGAGTCGGTCGCCGAGGACAGGGACGTGGGAAAGCTCTTCGCTCGGATGCGCCGGCTGAAGGAGGTTCCGGCCGTCGAGCCGAAGATGGTGCAGACCACGACCGGCTGGGAAATCGTGGCCGTGGATTCCCATTCGCGCGTGTGACGCCTGACGGGCGGAATCGGCGTTTCGCACAAGCGTGTTTGGCGCCAAGCGAGCGGAATCAGGCGCCCTTTGGGTGCGCTCCGAGCTCGCGCCAGTGGTTGCGCCAGCGGTCGTAGTGGACGACCTCGACCCCGGCCTGCCGCAGCACATCCAGCCCGGCGGGGTCGCGGTACGCCTCACGGTAGTAGACCCGCCCGACGTTGGTGTTGATGATCATCTTGGCGCACATCACGCATGGCGATGCGCTGACGAACATGACCTTGCCGGGCAGCTGCGCCCCGGCCTTGATCAGGGCGTTCTGCTCACTGTGAATACAGCCGCAGTTGCCGGGCTTGGATGAGTCGCAGCGATTGGGCAGGCCTCTGGCGTTGCCGTTGTAGCCGATCCCCAGCACCTGCGTGAGGTCGGAGGTGGTGATCACACTGCCGACCTGGAGCCGAGCGCACGTCGACCGCTTGGCCAGCTCCTCGGCCATGCGCATGTAGACCTCTTCCAGCGGGATTCGGTCAGGCGCCTGCTCGGATTCGGAGACGGGTTCGTGGGCAGCCATTTTCGTCACTTTATTCCTTGTCACAACAGGGGGAGGGAGAGCAGCGGCGCTTGCCCGGCCGAAGTTCGGGTCGGCTTTGCCCGACGCCGCGATGAGAGGGAACCGGTAGGTTCCTTCTAATGCTTTTAACACCCTTGTCTATACCCCTTTGGCGGACTACAATGCGCAAGATGTCGGTGCTCGAACTCTTGTTCGCCCTTCTGATGGTATGCCTCCTGGCCGGAATGGCCGGTGTCGCCTTCCTGGTGTGGAACCTGGTCCGTCGCGCGGACGGGCAGGCGCATGACGTCGCCGAGCTGAAGCTGCGACTGGAGGCCGGCGGCCAGGCCCAGGGCTCGCAGGCGGCCGAGTTGCGGGAGCGGCTGTCACAGACCCAATCCGTCGTTGAAGGGCTGCGCTCGGCCCTGTCCGCCCGCCAGCCCGTCGAGGACGAAGCCCGCGCGAGCTTGAGGCGGCTGGAGAGCGTGATCGCCGGCAGTTCCACCCGCGGCGCGGCGGGCGAGAACATCCTCGAGGAGGCGCTCCGGCACCTTCCGCCTGAGATGCTCCAACGCAACGTCTGGGTCGGCGGCAAGGTGGTCGAGCTCGCGTTGCGCCTGCCCGGCGGAAAGCTGCTGCCGATGGACTCGAAATGGGTCTCCAGCGGGGCGCTCGAGCAGCTTGCCGATCCCGGACTGGACGCGCCCCGCCGGGCGCAGCTCACAGCCCAGGTCGAGCGCGAGGTGGAGCGGCGGGTCCGTGAGGTGAGCCAGTACATCGATCCCGGCACCACTTCGCCGTTCGCCCTCGCGGTAATCCCCGATGCGGCCTACGACGTCTGCCGGGGAGCCATCGTCGGGGCCCACAAGCGGCACGTGATGGTGGTCGGCTACGCGATGGCCCTCCCCTATCTGCTCACCCTGTACCAGCTTCACCTGCAGTTCGCGCGTACGGTCGACATGGAGAAGCTCCAGTCGGCGCTCATCGACGTCGAGCGCCACCTCGACACCCTGGAGAGCGTGCTCGAGAACAAGCTGCAGCGGGCCGTGACGATGCTCCAGAACGCCTACGGCGAGGGCAAGCAGGTGTCGGCCAGGATCCGGGCGTCCGCCCAGAGCGTCCAGATGACCGAAAACACTTCAACTGATGCTTCCCCGCTGGCCGGGGAGGTCGCGCGCAGCGCCAGTGGGGGGACGGAGATGTCCACAGGCTCCTCCCAACTCTCGCTCGTCGAATCAGTTCAGTAGGGCGGTTTTGCGCACTTTCCCACAGCTCTTCCGCAGTCTGTGCCCAGTTTGGCCGCAGAGATATCCACAGGTAATCCACCAATATGTTGGGGGTAAAGGTGCGTAAGGGCCGAACATCTTGTGTTTTGGGTCTTGACAAGCCCAAAGTCGGTTCGTATCATTTGGGGCGTTAGTTTGAGGCCCTGGGGCATAAGTGGCGGGCATGCTCTGGGGCCTCTTCCATCCCCAAACGTACAAGTTCAACGACGCAGCTCACGTCCTACCAACCACGGTTCGAATACACCCTCACCGGGGATGATTCAAGGAGGCGTTCTCTAAAGAAGATGGCCAAGAACATTGTCGACCTCACAGGAGCCCGCTCGGGGGCAGCCGGGCGCGCGCAGGGCGCCCCGATCGCCGGGCGCGCGCAGGGCGCCCCGATCAAGACGAATGGGAGCCACGCCAAAGCAGTGAAGGGACTCCGCTTCGGCCGGCACTTCACCCCTCCGGGCAGCCACGCCTTCGACCTCGTGGAGTGGGAGCGGCGAACCGCCTCGATCATCGGCGAGAAGGGCCAGGTCATCTTCGAACAGAAGGACGTCGAGGTTCCCCGCTCCTGGTCGCAGCTGGCGATCAACGTCGTCGCCCAGAAGTACTTCCGGGGCGGTGTGGGTACCCCTGAGCGTGAGACCAGCGTCCGCCAGCTGATCGACCGCGTGGTCGAGACCCTGGCCGGCTGGGGACGCAACGGCGGCTACTTCGCGACCGAGGAGGACGCAGAGAACTGGTCTCAAGAGCTCCGCTACCTCCTGGTCACGCAGCACGCCTCCTTCAACAGCCCGGTCTGGTTCAACATCGGCGTGCCCGGTCGCGCCCAACAGGGTTCGGCTTGCTTCATCAACTCGGTGGAGGACTCGATGGAGTCGATCCTCGAGCTGGTCAAGACAGANNATGAAGGGCTACGACTCGTTCGCCGGCTCGATCAAGTCGGGCGGGACGACTCGCCGCGCGGCCAAGATGGTCCTCCTCAACGCCGACCACCCGGACATCCTCGAATTCATCCGCTGCAAGGCGGAGGAGGAGAAGAAGGCCTGGGCCCTGATCGATGCCGGCTACAACGTCGGGTTCAACGTGGCGGGCGGAGCGTACGACTCGGTCCAGTTCCAGAACGCCAACAACTCGGTCCGCGTGAGCGACGCCTTCATGCAAGCGGTCGACAACGACAAGAAGTGGGAGACGAAGGCGGTCGTCGACGGCCGCGTGATCGACACCTACAAGGCTCGTGATCTGTGGCATGAGATCGCCGACGCGACCTGGATCTGCGGCGACCCGGGCCTGCAGTTCGACACCACAATCCAGGACTGGAACGTAGTGCCCAACACGGGCCGCATCAACGCCACCAACCCATGCTCGGAATTCGTCTTCCTCGATGACACCGCCTGCAACCTGCTTTCGCTCAACCTGATGAAGTTCCAGACCGAGGACGGTAAGTTCGACGTCGAGCGCTACCGGCACGCCATCGACATCTGCTTCACGGGTCAGGAGATCATCGTCTCCAACGCCTCCTACCCCACCCCGGCGATAGCCAAGAACTCGGAGGCGCTTCGCCCACTGGGTCTTGGCTACGCCAACCTTGGGGCGCTTTTGATGTCGATGGGACTCGCCTACGACTCCGAAGAGGGCGGCCGCTTCGCCGGCGCGCTCACCGCGATCATGACCGGCCGCGCGTTTGCCCAGTCGGCGCGCATGGCCCAGGTCAAGGGCCCGTTCAGCGAGTTCGCTAAGAACCGCCAACCGATGCTGCGCGTGATGGAGAAGCACCGCCAGGCGGCGCACCAACTCTCCACATCACCGGAATCGGCCGAGGTCGTGGATGCCGCTCGCGAGACATGGGACGAGGCGGTCAAGCTCGGCCGCGCCCACGGATATCGGAATGCCCAGGCCACAGTGCTGGCCCCGACCGGCACCATCGGCCTGATGATGGACTGCGACACGACCGGCATCGAGCCCGACCTTGCGCTGGTCAAATACAAGAAGCTGGTCGGCGGCGGCCTGCTGAAGATCGTGAACACCACCGTCCCGGCCGCGCTGCGCAAGCTTGGCTATGACGAGCTGAAGGTGAAGGAGATCGTCGAGTACATCGACGAGAACGACACCATCGAAGGCGCTCCCCACCTGATGGATGAGCATCTGAAGGTGTTCGACTGCGCGTTCAAGCCGGTCAATGGCGCTCGATCGATCGCTCCGATGGGGCACGTGCGGATGATGGCCGCGGTCCAGCCGTTCATCTCAGGCTCGATGTCCAAGACCGTGAACCTCCCGACCGAGGCAACCGTCGAAGACATCCAGCAGACCTACATGGAGTCCTGGAGGCTCGGGCTCAAGTGCATCGCGATCTACCGCGACGGTTGCAAGCGCTCGCAGCCACTGTCGACATCGCTCGACAAGGAGAAGAAGGCGACCGCCCCTGGCGAGGTCGAGTACCGAGCGCTCCGGCGCAAGCTGCCCGACGAGCGCAAGGCTATCACCCACAAGTTCGACATCCAGGGCCACGAGGGCTACCTCACGGTCGGACTGTTCGACGACGGCACGCCCGGCGAGCTGTTCGTGACCATGGCCAAGGAGGGCTCGACGATCTCGGGCCTCATGGACGCATTCGCAACGCAGACCTCGTACGCGCTGCAGTTCGGCGTGCCTTTGAAGTTCATGGTCGACAAGTTCAGCCACATGCGATTCGAGCCCTCGGGGTTCACCAAGAACAAAGAGATCCCGATCGCGAAGTCGATCGTGGACTACATCTTCCGCTGGATGGCAAGCCACTTCCTCCCGGTCGAGGATCAGGACGAAGCGGGCGTCGTCAGGCGCGAACCAGCGCCGGCCGAGCCGTCATCCGCACCCACTCGCGTTGCCGACAATGCCAGGCCGGCTGCCTCCCAGACGGAGCTGAAGGTGATCGCCCACCCCACGACCAACGGCAACGGCGGAAGCGTCCAGAAGATCGCCTTCATCAACACCGACGCCCCGGCGTGTCCTGACTGCGGCGCGATCACCGTGCGCTCAGGCTCGTGCTACAAGTGCCTGAACTGCGGAGCAACGACGGGCTGCAGCTAAGTTAGCTTCCAATCATTAGGCCGGCCATCGGGCCGGCCTTTTCTTTTTCCGGCTAGCGCTCGAGCGTGACCTCGATCAGCGGGCTCTGCTTGACCATCGTCTCGAGGTCCTTGCGGCCCCATATGCGAGCGATGTGAGGAAGGATCTCCCGCCGCTCGCGCTCCTCGTCGATCACACGAGCTGTCGCCGGGAGGTCGGCGCGAACCTTGCCCTTGAGATGGAACGTGAAGTGGGGATCCACGTCGAGATTGGAAAGCCAGCTCCGGCGCTTGGGGAACGGCGCGCCGCTGATGTAGATCCGCCCGTCCAGGTTGTGGAAGACAATTTCCAGCCTTCGGGGTTCGCCGGAATGACGTCCAGTCGTGGTGATGTCGATGGTCTGGCTGCCTTGAAGTGCCGCGTCGATCTCTTGTTTGGTCGGTGACATGTCTGAACGGCTCTAACCGTCGGCGGGACTTTCTATTCCGAAGGGTTCGGCACGCCGGCACGAATCTCGAACAGCGAGCGGCGCTGCCGGCCTTCCTCGTCGAAGTTCTCCGGCGACAGCCAGGCTTCGAAGGCGGCGCGGATCGGCGGCCACTCGCTGGCCAGCATCGAGAACCAGGCGGTGTCGCGGTTGCGGCCTTTGATCACCATGTGCTGCCGGAACACGCCCTCGAAGACGAATCCAAACCTTTCCGCGGCCCGCCGAGACGGAAGGTTGAGCGAGTCGCATTTCCACTCGAGGCGGCGGTAGCCCAGATCGTCGAACGTATGCCGCGCCAGTAGGTAGATCGCCTCGGTCGCCTGGCGCGTGCGCTGGAGCACGGGAGCGAACCAGATGTGGCCGATCTCGATCACGCCGTGCTCCGGGGCGATGCGCATGAAGCTGGCCATCCCCTGTGCATGACTGGAGGCGCGATCGACTACCGCGTAGAAAAGCGGGTCATCTGAGGCCGCGCGCTCTTTCAGCCACTCCGTGAAGGCCCGCCGGCTCTCGAAGGGGCCATAAGCCAGGTAGTCCCATAGGGCAGGCGCGCCCTCAGAGGCCAAGAAGAGGTCGTTGGCGTGCCGGGCGGGATCGACCGGTTCCAGCAATACGGCGTCTCCTTCCAGCGGGACCCGTTGAGGCAGACGAGCGCGCTTCCAGTCCAGTCCAGGCATCGGTTGTGAAGTATTGTCCGGCGCGTGGAGCACACGCCCAAACTTGGAGCGAATAAACCGAGCGCGACGTAACGTTCACTCAGGGAGGTGAATTCATGAAAATTGCGATCATCGGCTCGGGGAACGTCGGCAAGGCGCTCGCGAAATCGAGCGTGAAGGCCGGTCACAAAGTCACCATGACGGCCACGAGCACGGAGAAGGCCGCCGAAGCTGCCAAGGCGACCGGCGCGCATGCCGCCAACTCCAACCAGGAGGCGGTCGAGGACGCCGACCTCGTGATCGTTGCCGTGCCATACGACAAGCTCGGCGAAGTGTTCCGCGGTCTGGGGACCGCGGTCGACGGCAAGATCGTCGTGGATGCCACCAACCACGTCAACATTCAGAATCCTGGCGAGGTGCTCGGCAGCCTCTCCAACGCAGAAGAAATCCAGAACCGTCACCCCAAAGTGCGCGTGGTAAAAGCCTTCAACTACGCCTTTGCGGCGCGGATGGCCGAACCGGTAGTCAGCGGCACTCGCCTCGACGGCTTCGTGGTAGGCGACGACCAGGCGGCCAAGGACAAGGTGCTCGAGCTCGTCGAGTCGATCGGCTTCCGTCCCATCGACGCGGGTCCGCTGGTCATGGCCCGCGCGCTGGAGAGCATGGGCCTCTTGATCATCATGCTTCAGATCAAGCACAGCTGGCCGTGGCAGAACGGCTGGAAGCTCGTCGGACCGCCCGACGAATGAGATGACCACCGAACACTGGGGCAAGGCCGTTCCGGGAGTCGTGCCCAGGGAGCGAAGCCCACGATCCATCGACGCCGGCGTGGATATCGGCCACGTCCACCTCAAGACCGCCGACATCGACCGTATTCACGACTTCTACGTCGACATCCTTGGGTTCGACGTCGTGTTCCGGCGCCCCGACGCGCTGTTTCTATCGGCCGGCGGTTATCACCACCATCTCGGGTTCAACACCTGGGAGTCGAAAGGCGGCACTCCGCCTCCGCCCGGCACCACGGGCCTGTACCACGTCGCCATCCGGTACCCGACCCGTGCCGCGCTGGGCGATGCGCTGCGCCGGCTGGTGGCGGCGGACTGGCCCCTCGATGGTGTCAACGACCACGGCACGCATGAGGCTCTCTACCTACGCGATCCGGACGAGAACGGCCTCGAGCTGGCCTGGGACCGTCCCGAAGACCAGTGGCCGCGCGACGCGGAGGGCCACCTGACCTTCAGCGGCCGCCAGCTGGACCTGGAAGGACTGGTCAAGGAACGGGCCGAGCCGGATCAGGTCAACACCCGGCGAGCCCCCCAAAACTCCGAAGCGTAGGGCTGAGCGGCAATCGAGACCTCCTGCACGCCCTTGCCCAAGTCCGGCGAGTCGAGCAGCATCCCCGAGCCAAGGTAGATCGCAACGTGGTGCACCGCCCCGCCTCTGGCAAGAAAGATCAGGTCGCCCGGCTGGAGCGATTGGCGGCTGACGGCGGTGCCGACCAACGCCTGGTCCTGGGCATCCCGAGGTAGGAGCACGCCGTGGACCCTGAAGACGTTGTACACCAAGCCCGAGCAGTCGAATCCAAATCCTGATGTCCCCGCCCACAAGTACCGGATGCCGAGGAACTGCCGGAGGCTGTCGATGACGGCGGCACCCGTCGGACGACCTGCCGCGGCGGTTGAGGATGTGATCGCGACCGCGGTCAGCGGCGCATCCAGGACCTCGCTACCGGGCAGGCCGAGCAGTGCGATCGAACCCTGAATACCCATCATCGGAAGCCGCGTCCCGAAGCTCACCTCAGTCACGGGCACGCCGCTGCGAAACAGCCACGCGGTCGGCCTGATCACGGTGGCCATAGACTCGGCAGCTGGGGGTGCGACCGGGCTCAGCTGAACGGTCGGCACCCAACCCGGGTATCCGCGGGAGTCGAGCGTCGTTGCCTGGTCGGGCACGACCACGCTGGCCCATGCGCCGCTCAGGGCGAGCACCTCGACCTGGTCACCGAGCAGCATCTGAGTGTCGGCCCGGCCGATCAGGCCGGACTGGTCGGATGCGCTCAAGGCCGCCAGCCATTCACGCACGCGGACCGGGTTGGTCAAAGCCGGCGCGTCGACCGGGCGGGGCGAGCTCGGACTGCGCCACACGGTCGCCATCGCCACGGCGACGTAGGCTGGCGCGCCCCCTCGAACTTCCGGCGGGGTCCGCCTCGGCGTGGAGGTCACCGCGGTCGGACTCGGCGCAGCCGACGCGCTGCTAACCGGGGTAGGAGACCCTGAGGCGACCGGCGCCGCTTGCCCGCATGCCGCAAGGAGCAGGAGAAGCGCGCAGGCGACCGCAGGCATGCGTCTCACGTCTCGAACCTAAACGGGAAAGCCCAAAACGAACCGGGCTGGAAGGCCGGCTACCGGGAGGCCGCAAGACCCCCAGTACCGACAGACTCGGTATGGCGCGGGAGCCTGAGCGCGACCGGCACTCCAGCCACGGCGACAACGGCCAGGGCTCCAAGCGCGAGGTAGGCGTTGCCGATCAGAGCCTGGACGGCCAGCACGAGCAGCAGCCCTCCAAGGTTGCCCGCCATCATCAGGAAGCCCACCGCGGCGCCCTGGCGCTCGGGGCCGGCGTGGACGTCAGACCAATCGAGCACCACCGGAAGGCTCGCCAGCAGCAGAAAGCCCTGCGCGAAGAGCCACGCTCCCAGCCAGAGCAGGTTGTGGCTGAAACCGATGGCGACGAATGAGACGGCAGAGACGACGAGGGCGGCCAGCAGCATTTCGCGGCGGCGATTCCGCGCCGAGATCGGCGTCGGCAGCACGGCGGCGCCGATGATCCCCGCGAACGTCATCACGGCAATGAGATTGCCGGCGGCCCCGCCTTCGCCGAAATGCGCGAGGATGGGCTGCAGCCAGGTCGCGACCGCGTTGTAGGTGCCCATGCCGATGAAGACGAGCGCGGCGAGGACCCACATGAACCGATCGCCCGCGAGCCAGCGCAGGCTGACGGAGACCGAAGGGTCGTCCCGGAATGCCGTCGGGGCCCGAAGCGCGATGAGCACCAGGACGGCTGCGAGCACTGCCGCAGCGGCCTGAACACCGAGGAGCAGAGGCAGGCCGCCTGCGTCGAACAGCGGGCCGGCCATGAGTACCGCGGCGAGAATGCCCACGAACAGAGCCGCGGTTCCGACCGAGATGGCGGTGGCTCGCTCGCCGGGAGCGAAGTAACGTGCCGCGACCTTGGTGATGCTGTTCAGCACCAGCGGCTGCCCCGTGGCGATCACGATCTGGCCTACCAGCTGCCAGCCGAACGAGGCCGGCGACACGACGCGGATCAAAGCGCCCACACCTGTCAGCAGCGCGCCGGCGCCAAGCGCCTGCCCGAACCGCAGGTCGAGCCAGCGACCCGTAGGCAGCGCCAGCACGATGTAGACGAACGGGAAGATGGCCGCGAGATCGCCGACCGTGCCGAGATCGACCTTCATCACGGTAGCGCTGCGGGTGTCGACGGCGGCGAACGTCAGCCAAAGCAGCTGGGTGCAGGCGGCAAGCAGCGCGTAGGCGGCCAGCACGGCCCAGCGCGTTGCCGACGTTCGAGTCGCAACCTGACCGGTAGCGGTCATCCGGGGCTCCCGCGATTGAGGCGCGCGTAGCTGGCGTGCAGGCGGCTGTAGAACTGCTTGAACTCGGCATACATGGGTTCGTAGATCGCGCGAGCCGCCGGCTGCGGCTCGAAGGTGTCAGTCACTCGGACGAGCTCGCGAACGTCATCCAGCGTAAGGCGCCCGAACGAGATCGCGGCAAAAAGCGCCGCGCCACGCAGGTTGGCGTACATGGGTTCAGCCACCCGCTCGAGGCGGTGTCCAAGCACGTCAGCGTGGACCTGGCACCAGAGATCCGATTGCGCGCCACCACCGAGAATCCTCAGGCTTGCGAACGGCCGGCGCACGAAGCCTTCGACCGCGTCCTGCAGCCAGCGCGCGTTGAATGCGACGCCTTCCAGGACCGCACGGCTCAGATGCTCGCGCCCGGTCGTGAGCGAAACATTGAGAAAGGCCCCGCGCAGCGTGCGGTCCTCAACCGGGCTCCGCTCTCCCTTGAGCCACGGAGTGAACATGACGCCGCCTGACCCGGCCGGCACTCTGGCGGCATCAGCGACCACCTCCTCATACGAGTCGGACCCCATGACCGAGTCCTTGAACCACTTCAGGCACAGCCCCGCCGTTTCGTGGTTGTTGGCTACCAGATACGCACCGGGGCGCAGGCCGGGCACGGTCGCCATCTGGTGGATCACGTCGGTGCGCTTGAACGGCACCTCGCAAGCGATCCACGAAGTCGTGCTGATGGTGATGTGCCCGTCATACGGGGCCACCGCGCCCGAGCCGATGAACGCGGTGTGGAGGTCCGGCACGCCGCATACGACCGGTACCGAGGGGATTCCGAGCTCCTCGCCCACTTCCCGCGTTACGGCCCCGAGCACACTGCCCGTGGGAAGCAGCTCGGGCAAACGGGCCGGATCGCGTCCGGAACGCCTGACGAGCTCTGGCACGTACGCGAGCCTGGAACCCGGACGGTTGTCGGTCAGCCACGACAGGATCATCGAAGCAGGCGTCGCCGCCACCCGCCCGGTGAGCTTCAGGCCGAGGTAGTCCAGAGGCTCGAGCAGGGTGCGCGTCCTCGCATAGACCTCCGGCTCGCAGTTGCGCAGGTAGAGCTCGTGCCCGAGCGGATCGGCCCCGTTCGGCGATGGTGCGCCCCCGGTGAGCTGGACCCAGCGCAGGATGTTGCCGGGCGAGTAGCCGAACAGCGAAATCTGCCCACCCATCGCCTTCGCGGAGAAGCGGCCGCCACGGGTATCCGACCAAAGGAGGCAGTCACCCACCGGGCGACCCGCAGCGTCCACGGGCACGGTCGAACCCCACTGGCCGGTGAGCCCGATCCCTACCAGGTCGCCCGGCCCGACCGCACCGCTCTCGATCACCGACCGCACGCCTTCGCGGATCCGGGTCCACCATTCCGCCGGGTCCTGCATAGCGCCACCGTCAGGCAGGTAGTTGGTCCGCAGATGACCGATCGCGTGGGCCAGCACCTCGCCCCGCATCGAGACAGCCCCGGTCTTGAGCCCCCCGGTGCCGAGGTCCATGGCCAGGATCCAGGCCTTACTCATTTGGGGTCCCCGCGACGAAGTCGCGGGACGGTGCCCCTGCGCGCGCAAGGCCCATGCTCAGGCCCTTGCCTCGGTGGGCGCCACCTCATACATCGCGTCGAGCGCGGCGGTGAAGAGCGTGTTGAGGATCTCATTTCCCTCCGGCGTGCCGCCCAGTCCGTAAAGCGCTCCGCTCTTAGGCTCCGCCCGCGCGGGATGCTTGGCGTAGTCGACCGCGTCGCGAAGATCAGCCAGGAACGCATCCGGCACGCCGGGCGCGGTATTGGGACGGGTGACGCAGAAATGCAGCGCCGCCGGCAGCTGGAGCGCGTTGAGCCGCCAACCCTTGGCGATCAGGTGATCGTTGACGTGGTAGATGTTCAGATCGGGCGAGCGGAAAGCCACGAGGAACGTGGGCTGTCCGATCACCTCCAGCTCCGGAATCGCGTCTATGCCGTGGCGGATGGTCGCGGCCGTCTCGAAGATTCCCTTAGCGACCTCGAGGTAGCCGCGCTCTCCCAGGCTCACCATGGCGGCCCACGTCGCGGCCACGATGCCACCCGAACGGCTCCCGGACAGTCCGGGCGAGAAGTAGATGCCGCCCGGCCAATCCGTGAAGTTGAAGTACTGGTATTTGCGCAGGCCGCTGTCCCTGTACAGCAGGACCGACGTCCCCTTTAGCGCGTAGCCGTACTTGTGGGTGTCTGCGGAGATCGAGGTGACGCCGGGGACGCGGAAATCGAAGCGCGGGATCTCGTAACCGAGCCGCTCGCCCCACGGCAGGATGAAGCCGCCGAGGCAGCCGTCGACGTGCAGGCCGAGATCGTGCTCGAGCGCGATCGCCGCGAGCTCCTCGATGGGGTCGATGAGCCCGTGCGCATAGTTCGCCGCCGAACCGACGAGGGCGACGGTGTTCCTGGTCACGTGAGCCCGCATCCAGTCGACGTCAGCCACCCACTCGCCGGTCAGGGGCGCCTTGAGGATCTTGATGCCGAGCAGGTGGCCTGCCTTCTCGAGCGCAACGTGCGCGGTGACCGGGATGATCACCTCAGGCTCGGTGATCCCCTTCTCGGCGCGGCCGCGGTCGCGGTAGACGAGCATCGGGTTGATCAGGCTCTCGGTGCCGCCGAACGTAACGACGCCACAAACCTCGGGACCGCCGTGCAGCATGGCCGCAGTCATTGCGACGATCTCAGCCTCGAGCTTGGTGGCGCTCGGATACATGTCGCGCTGCAGCACGTTCGAGTGCGCGAACAGGCGAAAGGCTTCGGTCAGGAACGCGTAGTGATCGTGGCCGCCGTGGTAGATCGAGCCGGAAACCCGGCCGAGGCCGGCGATCCGGTCCTCTTCATGGGCCATCGTCCCCAGCTCGTCCAGGATGTTCTGGTGATCCCTACCTTCGGGCTCGAGCCGCTCATAAGTCTTGAATCGAGCGCGGTATGGATAGAAGTCGATGAGCGAACTGTCCTCGTCGTCGACACTCATGACGACGAAAGCTTAGGACGGTTCAGCTACGCGACGCGGCTGATCCTCTCGCTCCATCGCTCGTCGATTCGACGGGCTTTGTAAATCAGGAGCGCCGCTCCCCAGGCCACGACGAACGCGGCCACGATGAAGTAGCCGGCCCGTCCGATCAGGTCGAAACCCGCGATGGCGGCGAAAACCCCGCCCTTCAAACCGAACGCCTGAATGAGCGCCTGCATGAGCTCGATCGTGCCGATGAACAGTGCAACGAAAACCGACAGGCTCGTCATCGTCAGGTTGTAAAAGACCTTGCGGATCGGGCTGGTGAAGGCCCACGAGTACGCCTTGGCCATGAATGCCCCGTCCGCCGTGTCCATCAGCGACATTCCCGCCGCGAAGATCAGCGGGAGCGCAATGACTGCGACAAAGGGCAGGCCCTTCGCCGCGGCACCGGCCGAGATCGCGAGGATCGCCACCTCCGAGGCGGTGTCGAAACCAAGCCCGAAGAGGAAACCAATCGGATACATCTGCCAACTGTGCCGGATGACCCGGAAGAGGCGGCCGAAGATCCGGCTCATCACACCGCCGGCTGTGAGGTCGAGCTCGAGAGACTTATCGTCGTATCCGCCCGCCTTGAGGCGCCTGTAGACGCGAACGATGTCGAGGAGGATGACCAGGTTGAGGACACCGATGAGGACCAGGAATCCCCCCGACACGACCGTACCCAGTATTCCGCCAACGCTCCTGAGCTGACCGCCGTTGCCGGCGACCCCGTCGACGATCCATTTGACGGTCAGCCCCAAAGCCGCGGCAATGATGAAGACAACCGTGGAGTGCCCTAGCGAGAAGAAAAAGCCGACCCCGACGGGTTTGCGGCCGTCCTGGAGCAGCTTTCGCGTCGTGTTGTCGATCGCGGAAATGTGGTCCGCGTCGAACGCGTGCCTGAGGCCGAACGTGTAGGCGAGGCCGCCCAGCGCCAGGATGGTCGGCTGCCCACCGGCGACGGCGAAGAGCAGGCCCCAGCCCGCGACGTGAAGCAGGCCCACCCCGCCGAAGAACCCGGCCAGGCGCCTGCGCTCACCGCGGTCGAAGGACCCACGCACCAGGGCGCCCAGAGATGCCACGTCCCGAGCCTAACGCTTGTTGCGACTCAGTCGCAACTTGGTATTCAAATCGGCTCCCGACATGTGCGACTTCCTCCCACTATGAGCAGACTGGACCGCCGAGGTACGCTTCGCGGATGGACCTAGACGGCCTGCCGCCCCAGCTGCGATCGGTTCTCGGAGTCCTCGCCCATGCGGTCAACAGCCGCGAACCCGCCATCCGGGCTACCGTCGAGCAGCTGCGGACGACCCATCCGAGCCACACCAATCATCAACTGGCTCTGGCGTTCATCCGTTCCACGCGGCGCAGGGTTGCCGCGACGGGCGCTCTGAGCGGCGCGGTGTCGATCGCGCCCGGCCTCGGCACCCTGCTCGCGATCGGCACCATCACCAGCCAGACGCTCTACGCGCTGGAGCAAGAGGTCGAGCTCGTGCTGGGCATCGCGATGATCTTCGGCCACGAGCTCGGCGACTCGGATGGGCGCGTGATCGAGGCGCTGGTCGTGGTCGGGATCACCTCAGGCGCCGTCAAGCTGCGCGAGAATGTGCTGGTCGCCGGCGGCGAGCGTATCGCCATTGCCGCAGTCAGACATCTGCCAACCCTTCTGCTCACGCATGGTGGCGGTCGCATCCTGACGCGGATCCTCGCCCGGTTCGCGACCTCGGGCGTCGCCAAGGTCGCGGCGCGAGTGGTGCCGCTCGGCGTCGGGGTCGCGGTCGGTGCGGGCTTCGACTGGCTCGCCGTGACCGGCCTGGGCCGGGCCGCGATGAAGTACTACGGACCGGGTGGTCCCGGCGCCCGGCCGCTGCTACTTGCTCCCGAAGATTCCTCGCACGTCGAACTCGGCCGCTGACGCGATCTGGTCGAAGCCGCATTTGCGCGGAGGCTTGTCGGTCCGCCAGCGCAGGAAGCGCGTCGCATGGCGGAACCGCTCGCCCGCCTCGAGCTTGTCGTAGGCGACCTCACACACCAGCTCCGGCCGCACTGCAACCCACTCCGCCTCCTTGCCTCGCGACCACCGGCTGGCGCCGCCCGGCATACGCCCGGGGTTAGCCTTCCATTCCGACTCGGGAATTTCCATGGTGAGCGGTTTGAGCTTCGCGATCAGCTCTTTGCGCTCGGCCGCATTGAAGGACGAGGTATGGCCGACGTAGTGCATCGTGCCCTTCTTGTCATAGAGGCCAAGCAGGAGCGATCCGAGGCTGGACCCATCGTTGGATTTGCGCCATCCGATCACGACGCAGTCGGCCGTGCGCTGGTGCTTGATCTTGACCCACAGCCGCTTGCCCGGGACGTAGGCGCCGTCCCATGACTTCGCGATCACGCCGTCGAGGCCGGCGCCCTCGAAACGCTCGAACCAGCTCTGCGCCGTTGGGTGGTCTCGCGTGTAAGGCGTGAGGAAGATGGGCTGCTTGACACCTTTGAGCAGGCGCTCGAGCCGCTTGCGCCGCTCTCCCAGGGGCAGCTTGCGCAGGTCATCTCCACCTTCGGCCAAGACGTCGAAAGCGATGAACCAGGCCGGCGTGGCCTCGCTCAACATTCGGACCCGTGACTCAGCCGGGTGTATGCGCTGCTGCAGCGCGCCGAAGTCCAGACCGTCCTTCGCCACGACCACGAGCTCGCCGTCCAGCACCACCTGGGACTCCCGAAGCCCGCGGAAGGCCGGCAGGACCTCCGGAAAGTAGCGGGTCATCGGCTTGGCGCCGCGGCTGATGAGCGCGACCTCGTCGCCGTCCCGGAAGACCAGGGTGCGGAAGCCGTCCCATTTGGGCTCGTACTCCCAGCCGTCGCCCTTGGGGATCCCATCCGCCGGGCCGGAAAGCATCGGCTCCATGTCGAGCGGGATGGGCAATTTCAAGGGAGTTGTCCCCAGGTGTCTATATCTTGTGGACGCACGAACACTGTGCTACCATATCGGCGGCCGGTAACCCGGCCCCTGAATTTGACGTCACGCCCCCACCCCAGCCTTGGGAAGCTCGCGCAAGCGGGCTTCCCGCTTTTATAGGCAGCTCGTGTAAGCGGCTTCCCGCTTCATAGGCAGCTCGCGTGAGCGGGCTTCCCGCTTCTAAGGGTGAAATCGCTTGAGCAGGTCGCCAACAGTGACCTGCCCGTAGTCCTTCCCAAGCACCGCCTGCGCGGTCGCCCAGACGGCTCGCGCCGGGATCGGACCCTTGTTCACCAAATCCGAGAGCCGCAGCGCGTCGTAGACCCGGATGTCGGGCACCTGGTGCAACTGGTCGGCCAACCACTTCGCCCACTGGGCGACGTTGCCGTCGCTGGGAGAAACCTTCGCCACCGTGGCGGCGACCTTCGTTTCGACGGCCGCCTTCTCGGCGGCTCCGGCTGCTTTGAGGGCTCCGGCCACCGACTTCGCCTTCGCCGCCTCGTCGGCAGCCTTCTCGGCGGCCTTCTCCTTCGCCTCCTCAGCCTCTACCTCAGCTTTGGCGGCCGCCGCGGCCGCCTGCGCCTTCAGCGCGCTCAACCCGTGACCCGCGATCTCGCTGATCCGGTCCGCAGCGCTCCCCGGGTCGCTCCCGCCGATGCCATCCCCGGTGCGGAACCGCTCACCGAAGCCTCGCCCCAGCGCCCCACCGATCAGGTTGGGCACGTCGAGCCCGGTCAGGCCCTTGATCGCCGTGGTCGATTCGATCATCGCGCGGGTCGCGTTCTTCACGATGTCTGAGGCGCCGTCAGCGCTCATCACCGTCAGTGAGTCGATGTGGCCCATCGGCTCTGCGGCCGCCCGCACGATGTCCGGCAGCGCGGCCAGCACCGTCTGGATGATGGCGGCCTCGTTGAACTGCTTGTAAGCGTCGGCGCGCATCGCGAGCGCCTTGGCCTCCGCCTCGCCTTTGGTTAGAACGATCTGTGCCTCTGCCCCACCTTCGAGCCGGGTCGTCTCAGCGTCGGCTTCGGCGGATGCGATCCGCGCCCGCTTGTCACCTTCGGCGCGCGCGATCACGGCCTGGGCCTCAGCGGCGGCCGGCTTGACCGTGGACGAAAGCAGCTCCTTCTCCTTGCGGTCGGCTTCCAGCTGGGCGAGCTCGGTCTGCTTGCGAACGACCTCCTGCTGGGCCTCCGCCTGCGCCAACGGGCCGGCCTGGTCAGCGCGCGCCTGCGCGGCGGCAACCTGCATCTTGGTCTCCGCCTCGCGCAGCGAAACGTCTCGCCCGGCGTTGATCTTGATCTGCATCGACTCCGCCTCTCGCACCGCCGCCTCCTGGTCGGTCGTGGCCTTGACCATGCGCGCGTCGCGGGTGATCGTGGACACGCTCTGCTGGCCCAGGAGCTCGATGTAGTTGGACTCGTCCGAGAAGCTCTGGATGGTGAACGCGTCGATCTGGAGACCGCTGGTCGCGAGGTCGCCCTTGGCCGCGTCCTGCACCTGCTGGAGGAGCTTCTGGCGGTCGCGGATGAGCTCCTCGATGGTCAGCGTGCCGACGATCGAACGCAGCGATCCCTCGAGCACGTTCTTGACAATCGAGTCGACCTGCTCGGGCTTGGCGTCGAGAAAGCGCTCGGCCGCGTTGCGAAGCGATTCCACGTCGCGTCCGATCTTGAACGTCGCCACGCCCTGCACTTGAACCTTGATGCCCTGGCTGGTCACGGCATCGCTCAGCTGCACGTTGATCTGGCGGGCGGTGAGCTTCAGGCGGCCCACGCGGTTGAGCAGCGGCATCACGATCGTGCCGCCTCCGACGACCACCTTCACTCCCTTGTCGCCCGGGGTCGACACGACCCTGCCGTGCTCGTCGCGCACCTTGGCGCCTCGCGAGCCGGCGACGATGATGGCCTCATTGGCGCCCGCCACCTTGTAGCGGCTCGCGACAAACGCGAGGATGAGGATGATGATCACGACGCCGGTTACGACGAGAAATGGCGAAGACGACGCGAAATTAGGCATCGGATCGAGCTCCTTCAGTACTGGCCACTGGGTTGAGGGCAACGACTAGATTGCCGCCGGCCACGGCCACAACCTTGACCACGCGTCCCGCCGGTATCTCGGTATCGGCGGTGGCGGTCATGTTGTGTGATGTGCCGGCGAAGCTGATGAGAACCGTTCCGAAATGGTTGGCGGGGATCCCGACCGACACCCGGCCGGTCGAACCCACCATGTCCTCCAGGCTGAACGAGTCAGTCGACTCCGCCTGCTGCAGGACCTTGTACGCGCCGAACGCCACACCCGCCCCGAGCAGGCCCGCCGCGGTGGCGATCAGCGTTGAGCCTCCGACCCCGGCGTTGATGCTGTGGAGGCCGAAGAGGCCACCCGCCCCGAACATGGCGACGAATCCGAGCAGGAGAGGCGTCGGCGAGACCCCCGCGACGTCGAAACCGAGATGCATGGCGCCTAGCAAGCCGCCGAAGATGTCATCGACAACCAGCGTCAAAAGCAGAAGACCGCCCCCGAGCGCGAGGCACACGCCGAATACGAGATCAGCCGCGCCCATTTCGTAACCCTGCTGTTGCCACTCGAGTTGTCACCCGAGTTGATGTTAGGCCGCCCGACGGCCTACCGCAGGCAGCTCAGCAGCGCTTCCACGAGCCCGGACGTACGTGGGTCCCGACCATAGACGGGACGCATCTGGTTCATGACGTATCCGAACGAGATGCCGAGCTCGCTGTGCGCAAAGCCGACCGAGCCGCCGCTTCCATAGTGCCCGAAGGACCCGGCACCGGCCATCGGCCTGAACGGGAACGCCAGCTGGAAGCCTGTTCCGAACTGCGTCTCATAGCCCTGGACCAGGTCGAGTCCGTGCGCCTGCGTCCTCGTGGCATGATCCAGGGTTCCAGGCTCCAGGAGGCGGATGCCATCGATCGGCCCGATGCAGGCGGCATACAGCCGCGACAGGGCGCGCGCCGAGCCGATGCCGTTACCGGCCGGCACCTCCGCTCCGCGGAACGGATACTCGTTGAACGCCGCCGGCGGGATGGCCGGGTTCGCCCAGGACTTGTGCGCAAGCGAGTTCGGGTCGGCGAGGCGCGCTGCCCACGGATCGGCTGGCGCGCCGGCCGGTTCCGGAAGCGGCGGCAGAACCGGCGCGACCCGCGCGTTCGTCGCTTCGGGAAGGCCGATCCAGAACTCGGCCTGGAGGGGCTTCGCGATCCGCTTGGCCACGAATTCGCCCACGGTGACGCCGGCCACCCGCCGGATCACCTCGCCTGCCAGCCACCCGTAGGTCCAGGTGTGGTAGCCATGCGCCGTCCCGGGCTCCCAGTACGGCCGCTGCGCCGCGAGCGCTTCGACGCAGGGCGTCCAGGCGAGGACATCGTCGAGGCCGAGCGGGCGGTCCACGGCGGCCAGGCCGGACTTGTGGCAGAACAGCCAACGCACCGGAATCGTGGCTTTGCCCTCGGCGGCAAACTCGGGCCAGTAATCCGTGACCGGGGCGTCGAAGTCCAGCTTTCCTTCCTGGGCCAGCATGTGGGCGGCCATGGCGACCACTCCCTTGGTGGTGGACCAGACCATCTGCAGCGTGTCAGCGGTGTACGGCTCTGAGCCGCCCGGCGTCGTGACACCTCCCCAGAGATCGACGACCCGCCGGCCGTGGAGGTGGATGCAGCAAGCGGCGCCGACCTCGCCATGGCGCTCGAAGTTGGCGGCGAACGCCTCCTGCACCGGCTCGAAACCAGCCGCCACGGACCCGCCAACTTTGGTCTCAATCATGTCGACGGAAAGCGTACTACCCGCTCTGCGGCGAGTAGCATCGCTGCCGTGAAGCGTTGGATCGACAGCTCGTGGCGAATGGCGCTTGCCGCAGTCGTCGTCATCGCCAACGTCGCAGCGCCTTCGTTGTCCTTCCCACCGCCAAGAGGTGCCGTCGTGGCAACGAGGGGGACGACTCTCGTGGCCATCACCGCCACCGACACGCCGGCGACGCTTACGCAGATTGAGGCTTTGGTCAACCAGCTTCTATAACCCCGCCAGACGTCGTGGTCGCGCGAGATTCGAACTCGCGGTCTCCGGGTCCCAAATCGGAGCTACTTGCCTACCAACGCCAGTGTCAGCAGTCTGGCTTTGCCGAGAAGATTGACGCGGCCGGTCCGGTACCGGAGGCCAGATCGGAGGCAAGCCAGAGACCGTTTTCGAGGGTCATGGTCGCGGTGAAGTCGGGCGGTGGCGGTCCACGCTGGATGACGACGGTGACGCTGCCGCTGGCGTCGGCGACCGCCGACACGACCTGGGGGGCGACAAAAAGGCCGTTTTGGGTGCCAGTGATGTAATCCTCGCCGCAGACGCCGGACGGTGGGGCGTCGCCGAAATAGCCGATGCTGGAAAGGTAGTTGAGGCGGTCGCTGAGCACGGGGGCGAACGGGCAAGCGGCAAAGTTGCTAGCAAGCTGGGAGCAGGGAACCCAAACGCCCGGGCTGCCGGGAAGGGGGACGATGATGCTGCGCGCGGCGGTGCGCGCGGCGGCCACATCTGGGGTCGGAGAAGGTACAGGCGTCGCGCTGGGAGTAGCCGAGGTCGGTGTGGGACTGGAGACGCTGCTGGTAGCAGCGGTCGCTCCGCAGCCGGCCAAAGCCACCAGAGCCGCCAAGGGCATCAGAGCACCGAAGAATTTCATCGTCCCGCCGATTGCGTCGTCGCAGCGAAACTACCGACAAGTCCCCGGGGTACGGTCTGCGGGATCGCTGTCGCCCGCATTTGGCCTGTACGATCGAAACGCGTGCGCTCCATGCTGGTGGAACGTCGGCTCAGGCAGTCAGTTACGCACCCTCGCGGCAATTGTTAGCTCAACAAAAGGGCGCTGGTCGGGCGGGCGAGATTCGAACTCGCGGTCTCCTGGTCCCAAACCAGGCGCTTTGCCGAGCTAAGCTACCGCCCGCCTTTGTCTCTTTTCGGCGGCGCTCATTCTAGTCAGGCACCATCTGAGTTCACCAGCCGTTGCGGTGGACCATGTCGTCGAACTGGCGACGCCGCTCCTTGAATCGCGTGAGGTCGACGACCTCATCTGAAGCCCGGTGGCCGAGCCCGATCACCCCAAGTAGCTTGTGGCCTTCAGGCACTCCAACCTCACGCAGAATGTCTGCTTCTCCGTGCGTGATCCCGAAGTAAAGAGCCCCCACATCGAGGTCAGTGGCAGCCAGCAAGACCAGCATGATCGCCATCGCGGTGTCGGTCTCCCAGAACTTCACCGGCCAGCGCGCCTCGTCCATCAAACCAAAGGCGACCTTGTCCGGTCGCGAGTACCGCTCGAGGTACGCCGCCTTGTTGGCCAGCGGCAAGACGATCACTGTCGGCGCGGTGGCGGCGAAGTCCGGAGGATTTAGAAAGGCCGGGTCGTCGGTGATCTCCCAAAAGCGAGAAACCAGATCGGGCTTGTCGAGGACCACGAAATCGAAGCCCTGGCTGAAGCCGGCGGAGGGCGCATGGCGGGCGCTCTCGAGGATGCGATCCAACAATTCGGGTTCGATTGGCCGCTGGCTGAACTGGCGCACCATGCGCCGCCGCCTGAGCACTTCCTGAAACGTGGCCACGATTAGCGAGGATAACCTCAACTGGCGGGCAGGGCCCCGACCTCACCCCGCGATGGCTACTGGTCTAAGGGCAACTTGAGAGGCGCGGGAAGCGAGTCGGCCGCGACGCGCAGCAGGTGCAGGAAAACGTACTCGAGGAGGAAGCAACCACCGAGCGCCACCACGACCAGAAGAGCCAGCCAGGGATCAGAGACATGAAAATAGTTGACGGGTACCGCCACCATGACGGCCAGCACCAGTAAGGCCAGATAGAAGACGAAGTAGTGGAACGGAGCAAACCAGGTCGCCACGAAGAAAGAACCCAATGCAGACGAAGCGGACGGTGGGGGCGACGCAGTGAGCGGGGCTGGCGTGGAGAGAGAGACGTAGAGAGCTCCCAGAGCCAGTAAGAGGCTCGCGGCAAGGCAGAAAAGCGCGACGACTTCCAGGGTTGCACCCACCGTGCGCACGAAAAAGGTTTGAAGGCCGAGCAGGAAGGAAAACAAGGCGTATACCGCCAGGCGGGCGGGTGGTGAAGGGTGCAGATCATGCATTTCTGGCCTAAGCCGGGGCACCGGCGCTGATTGAACGGTTAGCGCCGGCGCACGCGGGTAGTGCAAACGTGGTGAAAGTAAGCGCCACGAGAAGGCACTTGCCCTGGGTAGGAATCACCGGCGCGAGCATGCGTCGCCGCCCAGAATAATCTCAGTAACTTTGAAGAAGCCGCGGTCTGATCAGGCTGGCGCTGATAGGCGATCCAGCGCGCCCGACTCCAGAAGCGTTTGCACTGCCCGAGCCCGGTGGCTGTACAGCTGCTTCTCCTCCGGTGGCATCTCGCCAAAGGTCTTTCCCGTACCGGGCACAAGGAAAATTGGGTCGTAGCCGAACCCAGCCCGGCCGCGCCACTCGGGCACGATCTCGCCGCGACATTCGCCCTCGAAGAACTGGGTCGGATGTTCTGGCACGGCCAGCGCAATCACGCACACGAATCGCGCGCTCCACGGTCGCGGCTTGCCTTCGAGCTGCTTCAAGAGCTCTGCAGTTCGCTCTTCCTGCGTCGGGCCCAGGCGCGCCGAGCGCAAGCCGGGGTAACCACCCAGCGCCTCCACCTCCACCCCCGAGTCATCTCCCAGGGCCGGAAGGTCGGATCGGCTGCACGCGGTTTCAGCTTTGAGCCGCGCGTTCTCCGCGTAGGTCTCCCCCACCTCTTCGACCTCGCTGTCGAAAGCCACGAGCTCGAATCCCGTGTCCGCCAGCAGCTCTCGATACTCGCGCAGCTTGCCGGCGTTGCCGGAAGCGATAACGAGCCGCCGGCGCTTATCCAAGCGCGGCGATAGCTCGCTTCTGTCCCACGATCAGCTCTTTGATGCCTTTGCCGGCCAGCGCGAGCATCGACTCGAGCTCGGCGCGCGAGTACGGCGCGCCCTCGGCGGTGGCCTGCAGCTCGACGAGGCGGCCGTCTTCCGTCATCACGCAGTTGAGGTCGGTCGAAGCGTGGAAGTCCTCGGTGTAGTCCAGGTCGAGCATCGGCGTTCCCTCGACGATGCCGCAGCTTACCGCGGCCAGGTACTGGCGCACCGGGACCTCGGCGACCATTCGCGCGTCCTTCATCTTCTTGATCGCCATGTACAGAGCGCAGAACGCACCGGTGATCGACGCCGTGCGCGTTCCCCCGTCTGCCTGCAGCACGTCGCAGTCGAGCGTGATGGTCCGCTCGCCGATCTTCCCCATCTCCACGGCGGCGCGCAGCGAGCGACCGATCAGGCGCTGGATCTCGTGCGTCCGCCCGCCAATCCGGCCCTGGATCGCCTCGCGCGTGCCGCGGTCGTGGGTGGATCGCGGGAGCATCGAGTACTCGGCGGTGATCCAGCCCTGTCCGCTGCCGCGACGGTGCTGCGGTACGCGGTCCTCGACGCTCGCTGTGATCCACACGCGCGTGCGCCCCATCTCGATCAGACACGAGCCCTCCGCGTGCACGTTCACGCCAAGCTCGATCTTCAGCGGGCGGAGCTCGTCGGGCTGGCGCCCGCCAGACCGCGACACCTCCGTCATCGCCTGAGAACCTTGAGCAATAACGCAGTCACCTCATAGAAAAGGTACAGCGGGACGAACATGATCAGGGGTGTCACCAGGTCGGCGCCGGGCGTCAAGAAGTTGGCGAGCAGACCGAGGCCGAGGAACCAGTACGGCCGGTTCTTGTACAGCCAGCGCGAATTGATGATGCGCATCATTCCCAACATGAAGAGGACCACCGGCAGCTCGAAGACCAGACCGAACCCGATGGTCATGAGCAGCACGAAGCTGATGAACCCACCGACGTCGGCGAGGTAGACGGTGTTGGGCGGCGCGAACGAGTTGAGGATCTTGATGTACAGCGGCAGCGCGAAGACGGCCACCGCGACGCCTATCGCGAAGAAAAAGATCGTCGCGACGATCATCGGCAGGATGAACCTGCGCTCGTGCACGTGAAGGCCGGGGCTGACGAACCACCAGACCTGCTGGATCACGATGGGCGCGGCGATCACGACCCCGATGTAGAGCGCGACCTTCACCTCGATGAGCACGCCGCCGGCGGGCTGCAGGTAAATCAAATGATTGATCCCGGCCTGGTTCGAAAGAAAACCGATCACCGGGCGGGAGACGAAGAATGCCGCGAACGTCGCCACTCCCCACGCGACCAGGGACACGATCAGCACGCGGCGTAGCGCCTCGAGGTGCTCGATCACGGACATTCGCGGCTCCTCGACGGGAGCGCGGGAGCGCGGCGCGCGCTGCAGGACCCTGCTCAGTAAGGCCACAGGGACGCCAGCCTCAGCTCGGCGGGGGACTAGCCTCGGACGTCGAGCCCTTGGCGGCGCTCTCGGGAGTGACCGCTGCGCTCGGAGCCGGCGGTTCCGGCTTTGCCTGGGCGGCGGTCGTCACCTCGTTGGTCAGCTCTGTGGTCGCCTTGCGAAACTCGCGCATCGCTTTCCCCAACGCGCCACCCAGCTCAGGCAGCCGGCCGGGGCCGAATACGATCAGAACGACCACCAGAAGAACGACGATCCAGAGCCAATGTTGACCTAGCATCTCGGGGCGATTATAGGACGAAGGTGATCAAGGGACGTTCACCGGTGTGTCAAGAAACCTGGATGGTGATCGAGGTGATCGTATCCGTGGCCTGGAGCAGTTGAGCCTTGTCCATGCCTGAGATCACGGTCCCGAACCGGTTGTAAACGGCCGTCGGCCCAGGGTCCGGCCACGCTGCTTTCTGGATGAAGAACTGGCTCCCATTCACCGCGCCTCCAGGGACCCGCGCCATCCCGACCGCCGCGAGGTCCCATGGATCCGTGCTGGGCTCGTCGGGCAGCACGTAGCCGGGACCGCCGCGCCCGTTGCCCAGCGGATCGCCACCCTGAACCACCCAGTCCTCGCTATCCCAGAACGTGAGGCCGTTGTAGTAGCCGTGGATCGCCAGGACGATGAAGTTGTTGACCGTGACCGGGGCGATCTCGGGGTGAAGCTGGATGACGATCGAACCCTGCGTGGTGTTGACGGTCGCCTGGTACGAGTGATTGGCCGTGATGCAGATCGGTTGAGGACCGATGAACTCGTGCTGGCCTATCTGGGTCGACGTCTGGCAGCCCGCAAGCGCAGCCGGTAGCTGGGGCTCGAGCGCCTTGTCCACCAGCAGACCCGTCCCGAGCACGGCGCCAATCAAGATGGCGACGATGAGAACCGGCGCCCATTGTCGCCCGCGCACTGCTTCGGGAAGGTCAGCCGTGTCCGCCTCCACTGCCACCGGCCGGCGCGGCGCGATCTTGGCTTTGGTCACTTGCGTGCGGCCGATTCGGCGATGGCCTGCACCAGCCCGTGCGTCGTGTATTCGCGCGCCACGATCGAGACGGTCAGTCCAAGTTTGCGCGCAACGTCGGCCGTGACCGGGCCCATGCAGGCGATCTCGGCGTCGCCCAGCACAGCAGGTAGGCGGTCGTCCGGAAACGCGCGGACGAAGTTGGTCACGGTGGACGAGCTGGTGAAGGTGATCACGTCGACGCCCTCCGCGTTGAACAGGCGCAGGAGCGCGTCACCCGTCCCCGACGGGCACATGGCTCGGTAGACAGGAAGAATCTCGACTTCGGCACCTCGGTTGGCAAGCAGCGATGGTAGTGCGTCGCGCGCGACCTCTGCTCGCGGCACCAGCACGTGCATCCCATCCATCTCCCAGCCCTCGAGCGCCTTGGCCAACCCCTCGGCGGTGTATTCCGACGTGATCAGCTCCGGCCGGAGCCCGTGGCGCTTGAGCGACTCGGCGGTCTCCTGGCCGATCGCGCAGAGCTTTGAGCCGTGCAGCGCGCGCGCGTCCTTGTCGGAAGCCAGCAGCATCTGAAAGAAGATGTCGACCGCGTTGGCCGACGCGAAAATGACCAGCGCCGTCACCTCCAGGTGCGAGATCGCTTTGTGCACCCGATCGTCCAACGGCATCGGCTGGATCTCGATCGTCGGGATCTCCACCACGGAAGCGCCCAGCTCGACCAGCTCCCGGCGGAATGGGTCAACCTGGTGCCGCGCTCGTGTGATCAGGACCCGCCGGCCGTGCAGCGGCCGCTTCGACATCGTATCCAGGCGATCCGCCATGACCACGCCAGGGCCCAGGACGAGAAGAGCGTCCCCGCGTAATCCATAGGTGGTGGCCTTGCGCGCCAGCTCGCCCAACGGGGCGCTCACCCGATGTTGACCCGGCTGGCCCGGGTTGAGGATCAAGGCGGCCGGCGTCTCAGAGTCCCGTCCGTCCGACAGCAGTGCTGAGATGCCGGATTCCCACCAGCCCGACGCGAGCCTCAGGACCACAGTTTCCGCGCCCTTGACGAGCCCGAATCCGATCGACGCCGAGCGCCCTTCGATGGTGAGCGGGATTCCGCTCATCACGGGCGCCGCCAGTTCGATGATGAGCCCGGGCACCGCTTCGAAATCGACGCCCGCCCTCTCGAGCTTCTCCGCGACCTCGCTGCCGTTGGAGAACGCGTACGGGTTGCCCGGAAAAAGCACAGACACCCGCTTGCCGGCGCGAGCGAGGCGCACGATCTCGTCGGTCGATTGAAACGGCGCCACGTCGGCAGTCGCGGCTGCGAGGTGTAGAAGGTCGACGCCACAGCCATCGCTGTGACGAATGACGTCAGCGTCCTTGATCGCTTCGACTGCCTGGACGGTGGCCAAGCCTGGGTGTCCAGGTCCGACACCAACGAGCTTGACCTTGCTCAAGTCTCCATCCCCACCCGGGACACGCTGACAGGTTAGAGCTTTCGGCTAACCACGTAGTCAGTGAGCGCCGTCAGCGCATCGCGGGCCTGTCCCGCTTCAATGGCGCTGAGCTCTGCGCTTGCCTGACGCGCGAAGTCCTCGGCCTGCGCGAGCGCTCGTTGCGGGGCTCTGCTCTCGCGCACGATCTCCGCCACCGCGAGCGCATCTTGAATACCGAGCTTGCGTCCATCGTGCAGGACTTTCTTGAGCCTGGCCGCGGTCGGTCCGTCTTCCATCGCGACCATCAGCGGCAGCGTTGCGAATCCTTCGGCGATGTCCTTGCCGATCGGCTTACCGAGCTCGCCCTCGCTGCCCAGGTAATCGAGCACGTCGTCTGCGATCTGAAACGCAAGGCCCAGGAGTCGGCCGTACGAGTGCAGCGCGGACCGCTGCACATCCGGCAGGACACCTACCACCGCACCGATGTCACAGCACGCAGCGAGCAGTGCTGCCGTTTTGGCCTCGATGCGGTGCATGTACTCCTCGACGCCCGTGCTGTAGCGATAGCGGATCGCCTGCTGCCGGACCTCCCCCGCGCAGATCTCCATGACCGCCCTTGCGAGGATGCCGACAACCTCGGTCGAGTCGCTCCGGGCCGCGTGCTCGTAGGCTTTGGCGAAGTAGAAATCTCCAACCACGATGGCGGGCTCATTGCCCAGCGAGGCCGCCACGGTCGGGCGTCCGCGCCGGACCGGCGAACGATCGATGACGTCGTCGTGCACGAGAGTCGCCGCGTGAGTGAGCTCCACCGCCATCGCGGCGGGCGTCAGGCGGCCGAGGTCGTAGCGGCCACAGCTGGCCGACAGGAGCACGAGCGCCGGACGAACTCGCTTGCCTCCCGCGGCAAACAGATCGGCCATGGGCGCGGACACCACGCCGGGATCGCGTCCTATCTCTTGGCGCAATTCGGCTTCGACGGTCGCGAGGTCGGCGACCACCGGACCGAAGAGCTCTACGTCTTCTGCGGCTCCCAGATGTGCACCTCCTCAGCCGCGATCGCCTCTCCAAACAGATTCGCCGCGATCTCGTCGAAGTGCTGCGGGAAGTCTGTGACCAGCACCTCGTGGCGCGGCCTGCGGTCCGTTGCTCGCAATCGCGAGTGCTCCAGGTGCCGCTCGACCTTGAATGCAGTCGTCGTGGCCGAGTCGATGAGCTCGAAGCTTCCCGGGTAGACACGGTTGATCGCCGGTTTCAGCAGCGGGTAGTGCGTGCACCCGAGAACCAGAGTGTCGGCACCGAGGTGGACGATGTCGGCCAGGTTGTCGCGCAGGACTCGCTCCGCCCTGGTCGAGTCGGCCTCACCTGCCTCGACGATCTCAACGAGCTCCGGGCATGCCTTCTGGTACACGCCCACCATCGGATCGATCTCCTTGATCGCGTGCAGGTATTCCTGGCTGCGCATGGTGCCTTCGGTGGAGATGACGCCGATGCGGTTGTTCTTGGTCGCCTCGACCGCAGCCTGCGCACCGGGACTGATCACTCCGATGATCGGCAGCTCGAACAGCTCGCGTGCCTGGTTGAGAGCTGCTGCCGTGGCCGTGTTGCACGCGATGACGACGAGCTTCACGTCGCGCGATTCGAGGTAGCGGATGATGTCGATGGCAAAGCCCCGCACTTCGTCCTGGTAGCGGGGGCCATACGGGAAGTGCAGCAGGTCGGCGACGTAGATCGTCGGCTCGAGCGGAAGTCGCTCACGGATTTCCTTGAGCACCGTGAGCCCGCCCACTCCAGAGTCGAAGATGCCGATCGGGCGCTGGTCCCCCACCGATCGGTTCAAACGGATTTCACCGACAGACGGTAACCCAGCCCTGGAACGGCTTCCAGGCTCACGCCCGAGTCCGAGTGATCGAAAAGCTTGCGGCGCAGGCGCTGCACGTGAGGGTCGACCGAGTGGTCATCCAGGTCATGCGGATACCCCCACACCTTGTCTCGAAGCTGGGCGCGCGTGAGCACGCGCTCCGGGTTCGCCGCCAGAACGGCAAGCAGGTTGAACTCGGTCATCGTGAGGACGATCTCCTCGTCGGCGATCTTCACCCTGCGGGCGGCGTTGTCGATCTGGAGCGCGCCGATGCTGAGCACACCCTCGCGCCCTCCTCCGGCCTCGGCCAGCGCCGACCGCCTTAGGTGAGCGTTGATCCGCGCGGCCAGGATCCGCGAGTCGAACGGCTTGGTGATGTAGTCGTCGGCGCCGATCTCGAGGCCGACCACCTCGTCCATCTTGGTGCTGCGGCCGGTCAACATGACCATCGGGCTGAGAAGGCCCTGGCGGCGGAGCTCGCGGATGACCTCCGTGCCGCTGATGTCCGGCAGCACCCAGTCGACCAGCACCAGGTCGGGTTGGCTGCCGGTCGCCAGCTCGATCGCCTGGGCACCCGTCCCGGCTTCGAGCACGTCATGGCCCTGGAGCCGGCAAACCTCTGCGACGAGCTTGCGGATCGGAGCGTCGTCCTCGATCACCAGGATGCGCCGCCTGCGTCGAGCGGGCGCTGTGGTCAGTTTTGCTTTGGAGGCGCGAAACCCACCCGCCGCGACTCACGCAATGAGCGCTTGGGTCTCCGCATCAGGAGCACGCGCTTCTCCCCTCCGTCGATGACGTCGGTGAGGTCCCACCCATCCGCGCCGGCCTCCTTCAGGAGTTTGACCAACGTGACCCCATCGACCAGCTGAGCTACGGTCAGAACCTGTGTCGAGAACTCCCACTCGCGTACAGGAAGGCCCACCGAGGGCACCATGTGGGCGGCCATCGCCGCGCCGTCGCCCGGCGCATTCGGCTGATCGGGCTCGTCAGGTTCCTCGTCGGGGTCTTCTTCAGATCGGAGGTCCATTTCCAGTCGATTGTAGGAGCCGAATACCCCCGGCGGGGGTCGAACCCGCGCTGGACCGGGTTTAAGCCGGCTGCCTCTGCCATTGGGCTACGGGGGCAAAACCAATTCTGGCCTGCCCGCCCCTTACTTCGGGTATTCGAAGAACCCCTGGCCCGATTTCCGGCCTAGATGACCGGCTTCGACGAGCTTCCGGAGCACCTCGGGCGCGTCCCCGCCTTCGCCCTGGCGCTGGCGATCCTTCATCGCCCCATAGAAGATGTCGAGGCCGCTGAAGTCGAGCAGGTGAAATGGACCCATAGGCCAGTTAAGGCCTTTCTGAACCGCGATGTCGATGTCCTCGGCGCTCGCGTAGCCGCCTTCCAGCAGGCGCATCGCCTCCTCGGAGGCCGCGAACAGGATGCGGTTGACGATGAAGCCCCAGATCTCCTTCTGAAGAAGCACGGGAGTGCGATCGATGCTGCGCACAAACTCCATGGCGGCCTCAACGGTTGCGTCAGAGGTTTTTGGACCCCTGACGACCTCGCACAGCTGCATCACGGTGACCGGGTGGAAGAAATGCGTGTTGCAGCACTGCTCGGCACGTCCGGTGAATCCGGCCAGCCGGCTGATCGCGATCGTGCTCGAGTTGCTGGCGAGAATTGCATCCTTTCGCGCGTCCTTGCCAAGGGTCTCGAACACGCTCTTTTTGGCCTCGAAGTCCTCGATCACCGCCTCGATCACCAGATCGGCCGTGCCCGCCACCGAGGCGAGATCGTTCGAATCCTGGATTCGGGCGAGCGCGTCGTCCGCCGCGGCCCCGCTGAGGCGCCCTTTCTCGACCGAGCGGTCGAGCAGCCGGCGATTCTGTGTCCGCGCGCGCTCGAGCTGGCCCGGAGCGGAATCGACAAGGGTCACCTCGTAGCGGCCGGACAGCGCGGTCTGCAGGGCGATCTGCGAACCCATGGTCCCGGCGCCGACGACCAGCACACGCTTCAATTCATGCATGCGGGTGAGCATGAAGCAATTCGAAGCGGCGGCGCAGGCGGCCGTCGATTCGATCCCTGACGAATTCAGGCCCTATCTGGAGAACACCGTGTTCATCATCGAGGAGAGCTCGCGCGAGGGCCTGATGGGGCTGTATGAGGGCGCGACCGCTCTCTCCTACCTCGGCATGCCCGAGCGGATCACGCTCTACAAGCGCGCGCACGAGCAGGCATCCGGCTCGATCGATGAGCTCGTAGAGGAGGTCCGGCGCACGATCCTGCACGAGGTCGGCCATCACTTCGGCATGGACGAAGACGACCTGCCCTATTAGCGGAGGGTCCAGAAGGCTCGATCCCACAGGATGAGCGGGTCGCCTGAACCGGTGCTCGCGGCGGTCACCTCGCCGACGCAGACGTCGTGGTCTCCAGCCGGGCGGATCTCGATCAGCCGGCACTCGAGCCAGGCGGCGCAGCCCTCGATCAGCGGGATGCCGTTGGCTCCCAGGCGATGAGGTACGCCCTCCCATGTGGCGTCGATCGCCGGTGCGCGGCCGGCGAACCTGTCGGCGATGAATTCCTGGGAACGGGTCAGCACGCTGACGTTGAAAGCTTTTCCTTCCACCACCGCCGCGCGCGTGGCCGCCTCACGCTCGAGTCCGACCAGAACCATAGGTGGCTCAACCGAGATGGAGACGAGGCTGCTTGCGGTCAGCCCGCGATAGCCGTTCTCGGTTCGCGCGCTGATGACGACAACCCCGGCCGGCACCCGCGCCATCACGTCGCGAAAGTCGTCGTCTGGCACCAGCTCCACAGCCTAACCGCGAGCCGGGCGGCCCAAGCGGCGAAGGTAGAATCGACTCGCGGCGACGTAGCCAAGTGGCAAGGCAGAGGTCTGCAAAACCTCCATCCCCAGTTCGATTCTGGGCGTCGCCTCCAATCACCCTCCAGGCAGGGTCGGGCTAGTGGGACCCTCCGGACACAACCCGTGGCGGGCTGCCGCCGCCCTGCTGGAATGATCCATCCGCGGGCGGCTGGAGCTGCCCGTCGTCGGTGAAGGTGCTGGCGGAGCTGTTGGAGGTATCGGAGCTCGGATTTGTGTTCGCGGTGTTCTGACTCTGCCCCGGGAGCGTGACAGCCGCAATCACCGAAAACACCACCACCAGGCCGGAGGCCCACATGAAGCAATTCCAGGTAAGGTCGCGCAGCTTCTGCATCGCCCGGTCGCGCTGCTCCATGGCTTCGAACGGTGGCTGGACCATTGAATTGAAGCGAAACTACCACGACACCCTTGGAATCGGCTTGGAAACGCGCTTATCCCGGATTTGGGTTGCCCTCGGTTAAACTCGATTCAAGGCGCGCTCGAAGCTAACCGGGGCGCCGCCTCCACCCGATATTTGCGCGAGGAGTAGCCGGGATGGGCTTGGCCCAGATCAAGATGCCGCAGCTCGGCGAATCGGTCACCGAGGGCACGGTCGACAAATGGCTGAAGCATGAGGGCGACTTCGTCAAGCGCGACGAGCCGCTGGTCGAGGTGGTGACGGACAAGGTCAACGCCGAGATCCCGTCGCCCTTCGAAGGCAAGCTGGTCAAGATCTCGGCCACCGAAGGCGAGACCGTGCGTGTGGGAGCCGTGATCGCCCAGATCGAGGTCGCCGGCGCAGGCACCCCCGCTGCCGCGGCGCCTCCCGCAGGCCCGGCGCGCCAGGCCGGCGTGGCGCACACCGAGGTCCCGCCCGAACCCAAGGTCGGCCCGGCTCCAGGGCCGGCTGCCGGGGCCGCGGGTGGCGACGGTGCCGGGGATCGGGCGCGCCTCTCCCCCGCCGTGCGCAAGCTGGCGGCCGAGCACGGGATCGACGCCGCGTCGCTGCGAGGCTCGGGTATGGGCGGCCGGGTCACCCGCGACGACGTCCTCGCGGCTGTCGGATCGGGCCAGGCCGCGGCCCAGGCTGCTCCCGCGCCCGCCGCTCCGGCCCAGGCAACGCCGATACCGGCGCGCGTGGATGGCGCGCGCGAGGAGCTCATGAAGCTCAGCGTGATGCGCCGCTCGATTGCCGAGCACATGGTGCGCAGCCTCGCGACGTCACCCCACGCGTGGACTCTGCAGGAGATCGACGTCACCAACCTCGTCCGCTACCGCGACGCCGAGAAGGAGAGCTTCAAGGCGCGACACGGCGCCGCGCTGACCTACCTGCCTTTCGTGGTGCAGGTCGTCTGCGAGGTCATCAAGGAGTACCCATGGCTGAACTCCACGTGGACTGACGAAGGGGTCGTCCTGAAGCACTACATCAACATGGGCATCGCCGTCTCGATCCCGGACGGCCTGATCGTGCCGGTGGTGAAGGACGCGGACCAGCGCGGCTTCAGCGACCTGGTGCGCACGCTCAAAGACCTGATCGAGCGCGCACGGAACAAGCACCTCAAGCCGGAGGACGTGCAGGGCGGCACCTTCACCCTCAACAACACCGGCGCAACCGGGTCGGTCGCGAGCCAGCCGATCATCAATCAGCCCCAGGCGGCGATCCTGACCACCGAGTCGATCGTCAAGCGACCGGTCGTCGTCAACGACGGGATTGCGGTCCGCCAGATCATGAACATCTGCCTCAGCTTCGACCATCGCATCGTCGACGGGATGATGGCGGGACAGTTCCTCGGAGCGATCAAGAAGCGGCTCGAAGAATGGACGCCCGGTAGCATCCGCCTGTGAGCGCCACGCAGCCGCTGAAACCCGCGCCAATCCCCGAATGGATTCGCGTCCGGGTCACCGAGGGCGACAACTTCAAAGATCTGAAGCAGATGGTGCGCAGCGGTCGGCTGCACACGGTGTGCGAAGAGGCAAGGTGCCCCAACATCTTCGATTGCTGGAACCGCCGGACGGCCACCTTCATGATCCTCGGCGACGTGTGCACCCGCGCGTGCCGGTTCTGCGCGGTGACATCGGGCAGGCCCACCGAGCTCGACCTCGGCGAGCCGCTGCGCGTGGCCGAATCGGTCGCCGAACTGGGCCTTAAGCACGCCGTCATCACCTCAGTCGACCGCGACGACCTGAAGGACGGCGGCGCCGGCATCTTCGCGCGCACGATTCGCGCCATCCGCCGCCGCAGCCCGGGGACGACGATCGAAGTCCTGACGCCTGACTTTCAGGGTGACCTCGAGTCGGTGCGGACCGTCGTCGACGCCGGGCCCGACATTTTCAACCACAACACGGAGACCGTGCCGCGGCTCTACTCCCGAATCAGGCCCAAGGCTGTTTACGCCAGCAGCCTGGCCCTCCTGCGGCATGTGAAATCGCTCGCGCCGCACATGGTCACCAAATCAGGCCTGATGGTCGGTCTCGGCGAAAACGAGGACGAGCTGCTGGACGTTTTCCTCAACATGCGAGCGCATAACATCGACGTGCTGACCGTGGGCCAGTACCTGCGCCCGTCGAAACAGCACGCGGAGGTTGTCCGTTACTACCGACCCGAAGAGTTCGCGCGCCTCAAGGAGAAGGCGCTCGAGATGGGATTCGGTCACGTCGAAGCCGGGCCGCTCGTCCGCTCCTCATACCATGCCGATGAACAAGTCCCGGTCCGTACGAGCCTGCTGGCTGGGTAGGACTCCCTACCGGGAGGCCTGGGACCTGCAGGCGGAGCTCGTCGCCGCGCTGCGCGACGGTCATGCGCCCGACACGTTGCTCCTGCTCGAGCATCCGCACGTTTTCACCATGGGCAAGGCCGCGACGGCCGATCACCTGCTGTGGGACGACGCCGAGCGCGCTCGACGCGATGTGGACGTCGTCTGGTCGGACCGCGGAGGCGAAGCTACATACCACGGCCCTGGACAGTTGGTGGGATACCCGATCCTCGACCTCGCCCAGCTTGGCCTCTCGATTCCGCAGTACCTGGAGAAGCTCGAGCTGTCAGTGATCGACTACCTGCACGACCTCGGCGTCGACTCCCAGCCTGGCGAGCCCGGTCTCACGGGCGTCTGGTCCCAGGGTGAGAAGGTCGCGGCCATAGGCATCAAGCTGAACCGGTCGATCGTCAGCCATGGGTTTGCGCTCAACCTGACGACCGATCTCGCCTACTTCGACGGCATCGTCCCGTGCGGGCACGCCGACCTGCGGCCGACCTCGGTGGAGGCGATCACGCGCAAGCAGGTGGAGACGCAAGCCGCGGCCCGCGCCTACGCAGACCATTTCTCGAGCATTTTCGATGTCGAGATCGAGTGGGGCTCCGCCCAGAAGGTTCTGCCGAACCTGGCGCGCTGAGATCGGATGGCGCTGTCCATACCGGCGCTGACCGCGTTTCTCGACTTCGACGTGCCCGATTGGCTGCGCGAGCCGACCTGGTGGCGGCCCCTGACTCACTTCATCAGCGCGTTCGTGCTCGACCACCAGGCCGGCGGCCTATTTTTCGTCATCTTCTTTGAAGAGCTTGGAGTGCCACTGCCGGCGCCAGGCGATGTGGCGATCATCTACGGCGGCTACCTCACGACCACCGGCGCAATCCCGTACCCGCTGGCTTTCGCGGCCGTGGTTTCTGGCGCGGTCCTGGGAAGCGCCTGCAACCTGACCATCAGCCGGCGTTACGGCCGGCCCTTCATCCAGCGATTTGGGCGATATATCGGCATCACGGACGAACGCATGGTCCGGGCCGAACGGATCTTCAAGCGCTGGGGGCCGTGGGCGATCATCGTCGGCCGGCAGATCCCAGGGATGCGGATCGTCCTTTCCGCACTGTCTGGAATACTTGACGTCCCCTACAGGGTATTCATACCGTGCGTTCTGATCTCAGCCTCGATCTGGGCGGCCGTCTTTCTCGAGATCGGGCGTCGGCTCGGACCTTCAGTGAGAAATCTCTTTTCCCTCTTCCCCGGACAGCTGATCCCCTGGCTGGCTCTGGGTTTGATCCTCTTCGCGATCGGGTATCTCGGATATAGACATGGCTTCAAACCGAAAGAGCCTCGAGACGCCGTCAACCAGCCGCAGTGAGCTGGTTCACCTGAACAGCGTCTCCATGGACGAAGACGACGAGATCCTCCCGGACTTCGAGGCCGAGGTGGATGGGCGCCGGGTCTGGGTGACCGCGGTGCTCGAGCGGACTGCCGTGGTGGAACCCGCTCCCGGCGAGCCCAAGGTGCTGGTCAACCGTGGCCGCCTGATGGTCAACCCCGACCACCTGCGAGTACGCCACCTGGCGAGCAAGGAAGCGGCGCGCCGCGGGCGCGAGGCCGCCCGGCAACTGCGTATGCAGGAGCACAGCTCCGCGGCTTAGCGCTCGGTACCGCTCGTTGAACTCGTCCTACGATCGGCGCAAACCTTAAGGTCTGGTAAAGTCCCCTCTTGCCGAACTTGGTTCGGCTTTTTTCCATTTCGGCGGCTTGAAACCGCCTATCAGGTCTAGGGGTAGCCAACATATGAGCAAGATCGTTGATCTCGTGTCTCTGGCCAGCATCGTCCCACCCCTCAACCACGAGGTCAGCGGCGGATTCAATGCGATGGTCGACGGCAAGCAGGTCCGAGTTCGCGCGGTGCTCGAGCGGACGGTCGTGATCGAGCACCAGGAGGGCGGCGAGCGAAGCGTCGTCCGAAAGGACAACTGCATGGTGCAGCCTTCTGCCGTCGAGTTCGTGCCGGGAAACCCGAACAACGGGGTCGGCCCCCGTCAGTGGCGGAGGCTGCCCGGTAAGCCACCCGCCACGCCGAGACCAGTCCCCTAGCCCAACCTCAGTCGAGGTGGCGCTGCGCCACCAGGGTCAAGAAAGCGGGGAAAGAGCTGGCGAGCGCCACCTCTTCGAACACGGCGCGTGCGTCGTCGAAGCGGCTCTTGGCCCACCCGTCTTCTCCCAGCCGCTCTCGAATCTTGGCAAGCTCGTCGTCCGCGATCTCGCGCACGAGGTCGGCGTTCACGACCGACCCGTCGCTGAGTCGAGACGAGTGCCTGATCCACTGCCAGACCTGCGATCGGGATATCTCGGCCGTGGCCACATCTTCCATCAGGTTGTTGATCGCCGCTGCACCGACCCCCCTCAACCACGACTCGACGTACTGGATGCCCACGCTCACGTTCAGGCGCAGGCCGTTCTCGGTGATGGTGCTCTCGGGCACGCGAACTTCGATCAGCTGACCTGCTGTGACAGCCACCTCGGGCCTCTGGCGCTCGAGCTGGTTGGGGCGGTCACCGAGTACCCGGTCGAAGGCCTCGGTCGCGGTCGGCACGAGGTCTGGATGCGCGACCCAGGTCCCGTCAAAACCGTCACCCGCCTCGCGGTCTTTGTCTTCCTTGACCTTGGCGAGCGCGATCCGGTTGACCTCAGGGTCGCGACGCGAAGGGATGAATGCCGCCATCCCGCCCATCGCATGCGCGCCGCGACGATGGCATGTCTTGACGAGCAGCTCGGTGTAAGCGCGCATGAACGGGACTGTCATCGTCACCTGCGCTCGGTCCGGCAGCACGAACTCCGGCCGGTTCCGGAACTTCTTGATGATGCTGAAGATGTAGTCCCACCGGCCGGCATTCAGACCGCTCGAGTGGGCGCGAAGCTCGTAGAGAATCTCCTCCATCTCGAACGCAGCCAGAATCGTCTCGATCAGAACGGTGGCGCGGATCGTGCCGCGCGGGATTCCAAGGTCGTCCTGGGCGAAGTTGAACACGTCATTCCAGAGCCGCGCTTCGTGATGGCTCTCGAGCTTCGGCAGGTAGAAGTAGGGGCCGCTTCCCTTTCCAAGCAGCCGCTTCGCGTTGTGAAAGAAGTAAAGGCCGAAGTCGAAGAGGCTGCCCGAGACGGGCTTTCCGTCGACCTCGACGTGCTCCTCCTCCAGGTGCCACCCGCGCGGGCGGACAAGCAGCGTCGCAACCTTATCGTTGAGGCGATATTCCTTTCCTTCCGGGCTGGTGAAATCGATCCGCCGCTCGATGGCGTCGATCAGGTTCACCTGACCTTCCACCAGGTTCGCCCAGGTGGGCGAGTTCGCGTCCTCGAAATCCGCCATGAACACGCGCGCGCCGCAGTTGAGAGCGTTGATCAGCATCTTGCGGTCGGTGGGACCGGTGATCTCGACGCGCCGGTCCTGCAGGTCCTTGGGAGCCTTGGCAACCATCCAGTCGGACTTGCGGACCGATTGGGTGTCCGCCAGGAACTGCGGCAGCTCGCCCGCGTCAAGCCGCGCCTGGCGCTCGTCCCGAGACTTCAGCAGCTCCAGGCGGCGCTGACCGAACTCACGCTGAAGGCGGGCGACGAAGGCCATCGCCTCGGGCGTCAGCACCTCGGTCGACCGCCCCTCGTTGGGACCTTTGAGAACGAACTGCTCAGCGGTGGCCATCGCCACCCAATCTACAGGAGCGGTTCAGGTGCCCGTCAGCCGCTCTACGAGCGGAGCCAGCTTCTCGGCGGCCCGGTCGGGTAGGACGACGTAGGAGATCCCATACCGTTCACGCCGGGCCTGCAGGTCTTCGATCATCTGGTCGATCGTCCCAATCAGAAAGTGCGGCATGTCGAGAAGATCACGAGGTTCAAGCCCGACCGAAGACGCGAGCCGCGCCGCCATTCCGTCTCGGTCCTCAGTGACACTCGCGACGAACACCGTCGCGCACAGCTCGATCTGCGAGAAGCGCTCGCCCGCGGCTTCTTTGATCCACTTCAGCTTCTCGTCCGTCGCCTGGGCACGCCCGGTGCTGATCAGGTTCTGATTGATCTGCCCCTCGGTCAGCTTGTAGTTGACGCTGACGATGTCGGCCTCGCGCGCCGCCAGGCTCAGCATCCGCCGGCCGCCACCTCCGATGAGGATCGGCGGGTGCGGCTTTTGCACCGCGGATGGGAATGCGTCGACGCCCTGGACCCGATAGTGCTTGCCCTCGAAGGACACCGCCCCTCCGGCAAAGAATCGCTTGATGATCTCGAGGCCTTCGGCCATGCGCTCGATCCGAATTCCGATTGAGTCGAGCGGGATTCCGGTCTGTTCGTAATCCGAGGTCAACCAGCCGGCGCCCAGGCCGAATTCCAGCCGGCCGTCGGACAGCAGATCCAGCGTAGCCGCCTCTTTCGCGAGCACCACAGGATGCCGGTAGTCGTTGTCGAAGACAAGCGAGCCGATGCGGAGCCTGGTGGTCGCGTCTGCCGCGGACATCAGAGCTGCGATCGGCGACACCTGCTCACCGAAGTGATCGGGTAGGAAGAGCGTCGCGTACCCGAGCGCCTCGAAAAGGCGGGCCTTGTCGCGCCAGGCTTTAGCGCTGGGGGCGCCGTGCTCCTCCACGCCAAATCGAAACGGACGGGGCATGGTCACGGCCGGTTAGTATGCGGCGTTCCTGAAGCCGCGTTCGGACGAGTCGGATAACATCGGCCCGTTGTGGCCGCTGCCTTTCGGTTGGCCCGCGATCGCGCTCTGGCACCCGCCGTGCCGGCGGCAATCAGCTGGCTCTTCCTGTTCGGATACCAGTGGGCCTTCTACCTCACCTACCACGGCCATCTGCACACGGTGTTCGGGTACTACTCGGGCGTGCTGGGCGATGGAATCCTGATACCGGCCGTCAACGTCTCGGCATTCGTGCTCCTTCGCCAGCTGGCGCCGGGGATCCCATGGAAACGCCTGCCGATCTATCTGCTGCTCGGCTTTGCGACCGCCACCGCCGCGTTCCTCGCACAGGGCAGGCTCGACCTGGTCAACTGGTCGATGCCGCTTGCCTTTCACTGGAGCGACATCGGGCAGTTTCACTTCTTCGTGATGGCCGGCGAGGTCGCATACCTCTACCTGGTCCTGGCGAGTGCGATCAACAACTGGTCTCACCTGCGGCAGGACCCTGTGGCCCTGAAAGCCTTCGCCATCGGGTGGGTCGGCCTGGCCCTGTTCGCCGCCTCCCTGGCCGCCGACTACATCCGGTGAAGGATTCAACCAAGGATCTCGTCGAGCCAATAAGCCCCGGACCCAGAGTTGTTGGCAAGGCTGCACGAAGAAAATGGCTGTTAACGGCCAGCCAGCGCGATGACGCTTCGAAGTGGCAGGACTGGTGCCGAGGGGCGGACTTGAACCGCCGACACCTTGATTTTCAGTCAAGTGCTCTACCAAGCTGAGCTACCTCGGCACGGCGGGTAATTCTATCGGCGCCAGTTGACAGCACGTCGGCCCCTTGCGAGACTACAGGCTCCAGTGAGCCCTGCGGGCGCGGCCCACATTCGATCCGCTTTGGCCGGTACCGTTCGCGCGGGCGGCACGATCGCCCTCGTGGCGATGGTCGGCCTCCTGGTCGGCGCGTGCGGGTCGTCCGGCTCGCCCACCGCTTCATCGGTGAGCCCCTCGCCGACGCCGCCTCCGGCAGCAAAGCTGATCACGAATGTCGACGCATGCTCGCTCGTAACCGTGGCCGAGGCATCCGGCGCCGCCGGGACAGCGGTCTCGAACATGGGCGCTGCGAGCGGTGTCCAGATCCCCGGGGCCTGCATCTACGGCAGCTCGGACGGCAAGTCGACCGTCCTGGTCTTTGCCCAGTCGTACCCGGACGCTTCCGCCGCTGATGCAGTCTCGCCGGACCAGATCGCGGCCGCGATGAATAGCGGCTACGGAGTCTCGAACGCCAAAGCCGTCAGCGGCATCGGAGACAAGGCGATCGAATCAACGTTGACGGGCGGAGGAGCCGGCGGAATCATCATCTTTGTGTTCAAGTCCAACGTCGTGATGATGATCTCGGTGACGCCGGCCATCAGCTCGAGCGCCATCGAGCAGCTCGCCAAGACCGCTGTAAGCCGCCTCTGAGATCTCTGGTGGGCGGTGAGAGGGTCGAACTCCCGACCTCCTCGGTGTAAGCGAGGCGCTCTGGCCAACTGAGCTAACCGCCCTTTTTTCGCGAACAGCCAGTCTACCCAGGCAGCATTGCGAGCGCGGCGTTGAGCTGCGCGTCCTTTGCGTAGCCCTGAGACGGAGCAGTCACGTCGTACTCGTCGGTGGGGCTCGTCAGGGTCACCGCCACGTCGGGCGTCAGTCCCTTGTGGTCGATCGTCTGGCCGTTCGGTAGGTACCAACGCTTGATCGTGAGGTGGATGTCCGAACCATCCGCGAGCTCGAAGTCCTGCTGCACCGAGCCCTTGCCAAAGGTCACCGTCCCGACCAGCTTCGCCCGCTGGTGCACCTGCAGCGAGCCCGCCACGATCTCCGACGCCGACGCGCTGTTCGCGTCCACCAGGACCTCGAGCGGAATCGACGGCGCCGCGTGCTTGCCCGACACCATGTGGCGGTCCACCGTGCCGCTGCGGTCGCGGAGCTCGAAAGTCTCGCCACTCGCCACGAACTGGCTGATGACGTCGTCGGCCGCCGTGATGAAACCGCCCGGATCTCCGCGCAGGTCCAGCACCATGCCCGTCTTGCCCGGCAGCCCGCCGGCCAGCGCCGATGCAAACTCAGTGGAGGTGTCTGTTCCGAACTGATAGATCCGGACATAGAGCACGTGGTTGCCTATCTCGGCCGATCGAACGGTCGCCACGTGGATCTCGGCGCGAGTGATCGTCACGGAGAATGTTTGTCCGTTGCGCGAGATCTCCAGCGTCACCTTGGTTCCGTCCGGGCCCTGGATCAGTGTTGTCGCCTGGTCTGAGGTGACTCCTTTCATGTCTTTGTCCCCCACCTTCACAATCTGGTCGCCCGCCTGCAGCCCGCCGGACGCCGCCGGCGATCCCGGTACGGTTCCCGTGATGACCGGGTAACCCGTCGTAAAGCTCAGGTAGATGCCGATGCCCGAGTAGAGGCCCTGGTAGCTCTGCTGGAGGCGTTTGTACTGGGTGGGGTCGAAGTAGGCCGAGAAGGGATCGCCCAGGCCGGAGATCAGGCCCTGCACCGAACTGTGAGACAGCTTGGCCGAGTCGACCTTGCTCGCGTCGACGTAGTCGGCCTGGATGAGCCTGATCGCCTGCTGCAGCTCGGACACGTCCACGTTTCCGACCGAGCGGTGCCCGAAGTACGGTACGTATTCCGGAAACGCCTGGTCGACATAGACACCCGCGACGAAGGTCACGATCAGGATGGCGAGGACGGCGCCACCCCTGAGGGCGGCGCGGCGATTCATATCAGCAGACTAACGAAATCGCTTGCGTCAGCAACCGAGCCAGATGCAAGGGTCCTTGTAAACGCCATTGATGCGGACCTCGAAATGGAGGTGAGGCCCTGTGGACCACCCGGTCGAGCCCTCGAAGGCGATGGTGGTTCCGCGCGCGACGACCTGGCCGCTGCTCAGCCCGGGAGCGTAGCCGGCCGTGTGTCCGTAGTAGGTCGAATACCCGTTGCCGTGAATCATCACGACGAGGTTGCCGTAACCGATGCTCCCCGGGTAGAGGTACACGACGCCCGTGTCCGCCGCGATGATGTTGCTTCCATAAGGGCCGGCGATGTCGAGGCCGGTGTGAATCTTGTGCGGCCACGGACAGTTGGGGTCCGGGACTTCCAGGTAAAAGCTCGAGCAGCCGAATCGCTGGCTGATGCAGTTGGGACCGCATGCGGGCTCGGGCCAGGCAAACACGCCCGAACCGCCACCGGCTTTCGCCGCCGCGACCTGGTACTGCACGGCGAGCTGGGCGACCTGCGCATCGATCGCGGCGCGCTCGGCCTGCACCGCGGCGTATTGCGCTGAGAGCTGGACCTCCAGCTGCTGCTCATAAACGAGCGCGGCGGCCTGCGCCTTCAAGTTGCTCTGCATGTCCGCCTCGGTGGCTTTCTGTTGCTCCAGGAGCGCCGTCACCTGGCTCTTCTGTGCGTCAAGAGCACTGTTGGCGATGGCGACCTGGGAGTGCTGGAGCGCGAGGTCGTCCAGGAGCTTTCGATCCGAGGCTGCCACCTGCTGGGCCGCGACCATGCGATCCATCATCTGGTTGAAGTTGCTGGCCGTGAGCACGAGCTGAACGTAATTCAGCGCTCCGTGGCTGTCGATGTACCGCAGCCTCTGATTCAAGAGCTCGTCCCGCACGCTGGTGTTCGCCACCAGTCGAGTCAGGTCTGCCTCGCCGAACCGGATCTGCCGGTTCAGGTCGTCGATGGCGGTCTGCGTCTGGGCGATCAGCGCCTGCTGAGCCGCGATCTGGTTCTTCAAGTTGTTGATCAGCGTGTCGATTGCGTTGATCTGGAGCGTCACGTTGTTGATGTGCGATTGGATATTCGACAGCTGGTTCTGGTTGTTGACCTGCTGGCCGATGCCGCCGTTGTAGGAGAGGCAGGCCTGGTAAACAGCAGGCGGATCGCCCGAGTAGCAGTAAATCGCGGAAACAGGCTGCACCGACAGCGGGATCCACGCTAGCGTGGCGATCGCCAGGGCGGCCAGGACGCGCACCCTCACGTCAGATCCTCACGTAGCGGCGGACGCCGATGTAGCTGCCGAGGGCTCCGAGCAGCGCCCCTCCGATGAGCAGGTCCTGCGCGAGGCTCACCATGAAAGCCGGATCGTAGGAAAGTGGGATGAAGGCGACATCCGCGCGGAACCGTTCTACCGCGGGCTGATACGCGAGCACCAACAGGGCCAGGGCGAACGATGCCGCGATGAGGCCTGTCATCACCCCTTCGATGACGAACGGCCCGCGAACGAACCATTCCGTCGCACCGACGAGCTTCATCACCTCGATTTCCTTGCGGCGGTGATAGACGGCGGTGCGAATCGTGTTCATCACGATCACGATCGAAACCACGACGAGAATCGCCAGCAATCCAACGCCCGCGATGCCCAACCACGCTGACAGCTGCAGCATCCGGTTGACGAAATCACCCTGGTAGTTCGTCGGATCGGTCGGGTCCACCCCCGACCAGCGGCGCGCGAGCGTGTCGATGGCGGCCACGTCGTCGAGCTTGGCGACGCGTACCTCGAGCTTCGCGTCGAGAGGGTTCCCGCTGATCTGCTGCGCGAGCACCACGTTGTTGGGGTCTGCCTTGAACTGTGCGAGCGCCTGGTCCTTGGTGATGAACTGCACGTTGCTCACCCGCGGATCGGCCGCCAGCTGCTGCTGGAAGTCGTAAACGCTCTGCAGCGGCGTGCCGTCGGCGACGTTGACAGAGATCTCGCTGACCTTGGCCCTGAAGCCGTCCAGCACCTGCGAGAAGGCGTGGCCGACCAGCAGGTTGATGCCGGCAAGGACGAGGATGAGCGTGATCGACAACACCGCGGCCGTGCTGACCGCGAGGTTGCGCCAGAAGCTCTGCCAGGCGCTATTGAGCGCGAATCTGAGGTTTCGATAAATCATCGTGGTATCTGCCTGAACGATCGTCCCTGGCGATCTGCCCGGCGTCGATGGCGATGACGCGCCGGCGCAGCAGGTCGACGATCTCTCGGTTGTGGGTCGCCATGACGACGGTCGCTCCACGCGCGTTGATGCGCAGAAAGAGCTGCATGATCTCCCAGGCGGTGGCCGGGTCGAGGTTTCCGGTCGGCTCGTCGGCGATGATGAACCGCGGCGCGTGGACGAGCGCCCGGGCGATCGCGACGCGCTGCTGCTCGCCACCGGAAAGGTTGGCTGGATAGGTATTGTCCTTTCCCGACAGGCCCACGGTGTCCAACGCCTCCGCCACGCGGGACTGGATCATGTTCTCGGCCTCGCCATGCACGCGCAGGGCAAAGGCGACGTTTTCGTAGATCGTCAGATTGGGCAGCAGCTTGAAGTCCTGGAACACGAGGCCGACCTTGCGCCGGTAACCGGGAAGCTGCCTCCGCTTCATCCGACCAAGCTCGACCCCGTCGACGAAGATCTTGCCCTTGCTGGGCTTCTCCTCGCGGATCAGGAGCCTGACGAGGGTGGATTTGCCCGCGCCCGACGGGCCCACGAGGAAAAGGAAGTCCCCTTCCGGGACGACGAGATTGACGTCGCGGAGAGCTTCAGTTCCAGTCGAATACGTCTTGAAGACGTGCTGGAAGCTGATCACCGGCCGTGTATCGAAATCTGGTGTTAGAACCATAAGGTGCGACTCTTGCTGTGACGTTCCGCGCCGGAGGGCGCGTGTGGCTAGGTCGCGGGCAGTATACCCGATGCCCCCAGATAGTCCAAACCGTTCCGAAAGTGCCAACCACGGAGGTTTAACGGGGCTGTTTCGAGTTGCTTGCGACGGCCCCGTTCTGGCCCAGGCGCCAGCGCAGCCAGCTCTCGATGAACGGGTCGATATCACCGTCCAGCACAGCCTGCGTGTTCCCAACCTCGAGCCCGGTCCGGACGTCCTTCACGAGCGTGTAGGGCTGGAGCACGTAGTTCCTGATCTGCGACCCGAACTCGGCCGGCATGATCTGGCCGCGGATCTGGTCGCGTTGCGCCGCGGCCTCCTGTTGCTGGCGCTGGAAGAGCCGGGCCTTCAAAACCTTCATCGCCGTCTCGCGGTTTTTCATCTGCGAGCGCTCGTTCTGGCACGTGACCACGATGCCGGTGGGCAGGTGCGTGATGCGAAT